>NZ_JBFUEN010000036.1:0-523 GCF_056403915.1 Terrabacter sp. P2_E3 | reverse complement strand
ATTCGGAAATCCTCGGATCACAGTCTGGTTATCGACTACCCGAGGCTTATCGCAGATTCCTACGTCCTTCTTCGGTTCCTGGTGCCAAGGCATCCACCGTGTGCCCTTAAAAACTTGACACTACAAAGATGCTCGCGTCCACTGTGAAGTTCTCAAAATACAACCGGCACCCCACACCCACCACAAGCACAGCTCGCGATCTCGATGAGGCCCACAACCAGAAAAACCAGCCCACACACACCCCCTCGTCGTAACGAGGGCAGGCCTGTGTCGTCCGATCCTTCAGGACCCAACAACGTGTCAGACACCGCACCCGCCATCCCCCACGTTCCACTGCCGCACCCCCCGGAAGGGGACGCAACCCCCGCGAGGGGAGCTGCCGGCTTGTACTTGTGAGAGACACCAGGACGGTGTCAAGTAATCGATGTTCCACCCTTGAGCACCCCCCACCGAGCATGCGTCGGTGGCGAGGCCACTGCGCCACAGACCATGACGGCCGACGGCCTGGGCGAGTTGCTCCTTA
>NZ_JBFUEN010000035.1:0-550 GCF_056403915.1 Terrabacter sp. P2_E3 | reverse complement strand
TAAGGAGCAACTCGCCCAGGCCGTCATGGTCTGTGGCGCAGTGGCCTCGCCACCGACGCATGCTCGGTGGGGGGTGCTCAAGGGTGGAACATCGATTACTTGACACCGTCCTGGTGTCTCTCACAAGTACAAGCCGGCAGCTCCCYTCGCGGGGGTTGCGTCCCCTTCCGGGGGGTGCGGCAGTGGAACGTGGGGGATGGCGGGTGCGGTGTCTGACACGTTGTTGGGTCCTGAAGGATCGGACGACACGTGCCGGCTCGAGCTGGCCTGGCCCCTTTTYGGGGGTCTGGTTGGCTCGGGTGGTGTGTGTGGGCTGGTTTTTCTGGTTGTGGGCCTCATCGAGATCGCGAGCTGTGCTTGTGGTGGGTGTGGGGTGCCGGTTGTATTTTGAGAACTTCACAGTGGACGCGAGCATCTTTGTAGTGTCAAGTTTTTAAGGGCACACGGTGGATGCCTTGGCACCAGGAACCGAAGAAGGACGTAGGAATCTGCGATAAGCCTCGGGTAGTCGATAACCAGACTGTGATCCGAGGATTTCCGAATGGGGAAA
>NZ_JBFUEN010000034.1:0-633 GCF_056403915.1 Terrabacter sp. P2_E3 | reverse complement strand
GTTGACGATCGTCAGCGTGCCGGAGGTGGTGAGGCGGCCGACGAGGAGGTTGGCGACGGTCTGGCCGGCGGCGAAGTTGGCGGTGGAGCTGCCGGTGGTGGCGGTCGAGTCGGCGCTGAGGAAGCCGGCCGCCCGGGGTGAGGTGGCGGTGAGGTTGATCGCGGCGGCGGTCGCTCCGGCGGGCACGGGTGACCCGGTGACGCCGGCGACCTTGATGGTGAGCGAGGCGCCGGCGGCGATCGCGGTGCGGACGGGGTTGGATGTCGTGCCGACGCGGGTGTCGAGCAGGCGAGTGGGCGTCGTGCTCGTCCACCGCTGGCTCGTGCCGCTGGTGGTGAGGTAGCCGGTGACGTCGGCGATGACCTGCACGGTGCCGGCGGAGTGGTTGACGATCGTCAGCGTGCCGGAGGTGGTGAGGCGGCCGACGAGGAGGTTGGCGACGGTCTGGCCGGCGGCGAAGTTGGCGGTGGAGCTGCCGGTGGTGGCGGTCGAGTCGGCGCTGAGGAAGCCGGCCGCCCGGGGTGAGGTGGCGGTGAGGTTGATCGCGGCGGCGGTCGCTCCGGCGGGCACGGGTGACCCGGTGACGCCGGCGACCTTGATGGTGAGCGAGGCGCCGGCGGCGATCGCGGTGCG
>NZ_JBFUEN010000033.1:0-701 GCF_056403915.1 Terrabacter sp. P2_E3 | reverse complement strand
GTGCACCTGGTGGCCTCACTGCTCAAGCGCTGGCTGATCGGCACCCTGCACTTCCGCGTCGAGGAGGCACACCTGCCCTACTACCTCGACGAGTACACCTTCCGGTTCAACCGCCGCAACGCGAAGTCACGAGGACTGCTCTTCTATCGGCTGCTCGAGCAAGCCGTCGACACCGACCCGCACCCGCTCAAGGGCCTGCTCAAGCCAGAAACCGGCATACCGGACTTCACCTAAGCAGATATGCAGAACACCTGTTCTGCTTGATGCATCGAAGGATCACCGAGAGGAGGCTCACCGTGCCGTACACGCCGTCGCTGGTGGAGTCCTCCGGTGTGCCGGCGGGTGGGCGGTGGACGACTCTGCGGGTCGCGTGGACGGGCGACCGTGGCCGATTGTCCCGGTCCCTGGAGCCGGTGCTGGAGCGCTGGCGCGCGGATGCCGCACTCACCTGCGTTCCCGGTGCTGCGGTGGCGTGCGGGACGGGGCGCACCGGTGATGCTGCCCGGGTGGCGGCCGGTGAGCGTGCGGCTGCGGCGGTGGCGTTGGAGGGGTTGGCGCGGGCCGGGGAGCGGGTGCTGGCCGAGATCGAGGCGCTCGAGGTCGCCAAGGCGCGCCTCGAGGCCGACCTGCTCGCCGCGTACGGCGCGCTGGCCGGCATCGAGGCCCAACAGGTCGACGCCCTCCCGGTCGGGGCCGTCGCC
>NZ_JBFUEN010000032.1:0-1010 GCF_056403915.1 Terrabacter sp. P2_E3 | reverse complement strand
GTTCTGCATATCTGCTTAGGTGAAGTCCGGTATGCCGGTTTCTGGCTTGAGCAGGCCCTTGAGCGGGTGCGGGTCGGTGTCGACGGCTTGCTCGAGCAGCCGATAGAAGAGCAGTCCTCGTGACTTCGCGTTGCGGCGGTTGAACCGGAAGGTGTACTCGTCGAGGTAGTAGGGCAGGTGTGCCTCCTCGACGCGGAAGTGCAGGGTGCCGATCAGCCAGCGCTTGAGCAGTGAGGCCACCAGGTGCACTCCGGGCAGCACGCTGGCCTTGTCGGGCGCGGAGTAGCCGAGGGTGAACTCGTGGGTGTAGCCGAGGTCGGCGAGCCGGCGCAGGGTTCGGGCGCCGTCGGTGCGGATCGTTGATCCGGGCTCGATGACCCGGGTGGCGAAGTCGACCAGCTCGGTGGTTCCGGGCTGGGTGGCGACGCCGAGCCGGACTCGGCCCAGGTGGCGGGTTTCGTTGTGTTCTATGGCGATCATGACCGCGACCTTGTCGCCGTAGCCGCCCATCCGGCCGCGGGTGACGCCGCCGATCATCGTCTCGTCGAGCTCCACGATCCCGGACAGCTTGTCCCGCTCCGGGCGGACCATCGCCCGGCGCAGCTTGTGCATCCAGGCCCACGCCGTCTCGTAGGAGCCGAACCCGAGGACCCGTTGCAGGCCGAGTGCGGACATCCCGTTCTTCTGCGAGGTCAGGAACCAGATCGCCGCGAACCAGGTCGACAACGGCGTCCGCGTCCGGTCGAAGATCGTTCCCGCGGTGACCGACGTGCGCCGCCCGCAGGCCCGGCACATCCACAGCCCGGCACCGGTGCGCCAGAACTCAGTGGCTTCGCACTTCGGGCACACGAACCCGTCGGGCCAGCGCAGTCCGGCCAGGTAGTCCAGGCAGGACTGGTTGTCCGGGAACCACTCCAGCAGCTGCTGGTAGGTGGACGGGTAGTCCACTCCCCGAACCGGATTCGCGGTCATCCACAGATCCTACTTCACCCAAGCAGATATGCAGAACA
>NZ_JBFUEN010000031.1:0-1352 GCF_056403915.1 Terrabacter sp. P2_E3 | reverse complement strand
CGGTTTCAGGGCGTGTGCGCAACGTTGAGTAGTTCGTTGAGTTTATGGGCGGGGGTGTGGAAGCCGAGGGTGGCTCGGGGGCGGGTGTTGAGCAGTTGTTCGACGTGGGCGATCTGCTCGTCGGTGACGGTGGTGAAGCTGGTGCCTTTGGGGAAGAACTCTCGGATCAGGCCGTTGGTGTTCTCGTTGGTGCCGCGTTGCCAGGGCGAGTGCGGGTCGCAGAAGTAGACCTTGCAGTCGGTGGCGACGGTGAACCGGGCGTGGTCGGCGAGCTCGGCGCCCTGGTCCCAGGTCAGGGTCTTGGCCAGGTGGGCGGGCAGCGTGGTGATCATCGCGGTGAGCCGGTCGGTGACGGTGGCGGCGTCGCGCCGGCCCGGTAGCCGCGCGAGCATCACGTACCGGGTGGCCCGCTCGACCAGGGTGATCAGGGCGCTGGAGCCGCGGGCGCCGATGACCAGGTCGCCTTCCCAGTGCCCGGGGACGGCGCGGTCGGTGGCCTCGGCCGGTCGGGCGGTGATCGTGGCGTCCCCGACCCAGGACTTTCCACGGGGCCGGGCGGCCAGCTTCGAGGCCGGTACGCGCGAGGTGCGCCCGCTGCGCAGGGCTTTCTCCCGGGCCAGCTCGGCGCGCAGGCTGCCGCGGCCTTGCACGTAGAGGGCCTGGTAGAGAGTTTCGTGGGAGATCCGCATGGACTCATCGTGGGGGAACCGCGCGAGCAGCTCGCCCTGGATCTGCTGCGGGGACCAGTGCGAGGTCAATCCCTCGAGGACGACCGTGCGCAGGCCGGCGTGCTCGGGCCGGTCCAGCTTCCGCGGCTGCGGGCGGGCCCGGTTGGTGACGGTGCGTGCCTGGGCGACCCGTACCGAGTACACCCCGGCGACGCGGTTGCGGCGCAGCTCGCGGGTCACGCTCGCGCGGTGCACGCCCAGCTCGGCCGCGATCTGCGCCGGGCAGCGGCCCTCACGTAGCCGCACCGCGATCAGGCCCCGACCGGCCTCGGTCAACCGGCCCCGAGCGTCGGTGAAGTCGCCGTGTACCGATGGCGCCGCCAACGTCGGGCTGACCAGACCACCGACCGGACCACCGACCTGACCACCGACCGGACCACCGACCGGACCACCGACCAGCCCGCCAACGGGTCCCATCCGCATCCTCATGCCGGCCACCTTGGCCCAGCGAGCGACCGCGAACCGGTCCACCCCGACCTGCCGAGCCACCTGCAGCCCCGACATGCCCGCCTCGAGCAACCCCAACGCCTGCTCCCGCTGCCCCACCGAATACCGCCTCAGCCCTGCAGCCATCGTCCCGCCTCACACGACATCCGTGTTGCGCAGACGATCTGAGACACCGCC
>NZ_JBFUEN010000030.1:0-2077 GCF_056403915.1 Terrabacter sp. P2_E3 | reverse complement strand
GCGGGTAAGTTTGAAGGGTTGCCCCGGAGGCCTCCTCGTTGAGGTGGTTGATGGTGTGTGTCCGATTCTTGAGAACTCAACAGCGTGTCAAAAATCGATGCCAATTACCTCGTCCCGAGGCCTGGCCGGTTGATCTTCGTCCTCTAGTGGCGTGGTGACGGTCGTGGTTTTGGGCGAATTATCCTTTGGTTGAATTGAACTTCTAGCTTTTTGAGCTGGTTGTTCGACTTCAGTCAGGTTTTCGAGCCCTTCATGGGTTCAAAGTTTGCTCGTCCTCTTTTCGGGGGTGGGTGTTTGAACATCAACGGAGAGTTTGATCCTGGCTCAGGACGAACGCTGGCGGCGTGCTTAACACATGCAAGTCGAACGGTGATGACGGGAGCTTGCTCTTGTCTGATCAGTGGCGAACGGGTGAGTAACACGTGAGTAACCTGCCCCAGACTCTGGGATAACCCCGGGAAACCGGAGCTAATACCGGATATGACACCAACCTGCATGGGTATGGTGTGGAAAGTTTTTCGGTCTGGGATGGACTCGCGGCCTATCAGCTTGTTGGTGAGGTAGTGGCTCACCAAGGCGACGACGGGTAGCCGGCCTGAGAGGGCGACCGGCCACACTGGGACTGAGACACGGCCCAGACTCCTACGGGAGGCAGCAGTGGGGAATATTGCACAATGGGCGCAAGCCTGATGCAGCGACGCCGCGTGAGGGAYGACGGCCTTCGGGTTGTAAACCTCTTTCAGCAGGGAAGAAGCGAAAGTGACGGTACCTGCAGAAGAAGCACCGGCTAACTACGTGCCAGCAGCCGCGGTAATACGTAGGGTGCGAGCGTTGTCCGGAATTATTGGGCGTAAAGAGCTTGTAGGTGGTTTGTCGCGTCTGCTGTGAAAATCCGAGGCTCAACCTCGGACTTGCAGTGGGTACGGGCAGACTAGAGTGTGGTAGGGGAGACTGGAATTCCTGGTGTAGCGGTGGAATGCGCAGATATCAGGAGGAACACCGATGGCGAAGGCAGGTCTCTGGGCCATTACTGACACTGAGAAGCGAAAGCATGGGGAGCGAACAGGATTAGATACCCTGGTAGTCCATGCCGTAAACGTTGGGAACTAGGTGTGGGTCTCATTCCACGAGATCCGTGCCGCAGCTAACGCATTAAGTTCCCCGCCTGGGGAGTACGGCCGCAAGGCTAAAACTCAAAGGAATTGACGGGGGCCCGCACAAGCGGCGGAGCATGCGGATTAATTCGATGCAACGCGAAGAACCTTACCAAGGCTTGACATACACCGGAATCACTCAGAGATGGGTGCGTCTTCGGACTGGTGTACAGGTGGTGCATGGTTGTCGTCAGCTCGTGTCGTGAGATGTTGGGTTAAGTCCCGCAACGAGCGCAACCCTCGTTCTATGTTGCCAGCACGTCATGGTGGGGACTCATAGGAGACTGCCGGGGTCAACTCGGAGGAAGGTGGGGATGACGTCAAATCATCATGCCCCTTATGTCTTGGGCTTCACGCATGCTACAATGGCCGGTACAAAGGGCTGCGAAACCGCGAGGTGGAGCGAATCCCAAAAAACCGGTCTCAGTTCGGATTGGGGTCTGCAACTCGACCCCATGAAGTCGGAGTCGCTAGTAATCGCAGATCAGCAACGCTGCGGTGAATACGTTCCCGGGCCTTGTACACACCGCCCGTCAAGTCACGAAAGTCGGTAACACCCGAAGCCGGTGGCCCAACTGTTYACAGAGGGAGCCGTCGAAGGTGGGACTGGCGATTGGGACTAAGTCGTAACAAGGTAGCCGTACCGGAAGGTGCGGCTGGATCACCTCCTTTCTAAGGAGCAACTCGCCCAGGCCGTCATGGTCTGTGGCGCAGTGGCCTCGCCACCGACGCATGCTCGGTGGGGGGTGCTCAAGGGTGGAACATCGATTACTTGACACCGTCCTGGTGTCTCTCACAAGTACAAGCCGGCAGCTCCCYTCGCGGGGGTTGCGTCCCCTTCCGGGGGGTGCGGCAGTGGAACGTGGGGGATGGCGGGTGCGGTGTCTGACACGTTGTTGGGTCCTGAAGGATCGGACGACACC
>NZ_JBFUEN010000029.1:0-2153 GCF_056403915.1 Terrabacter sp. P2_E3 | reverse complement strand
GTTCACGATCGCCCGAACCCAAGCGCGATGGCACCCAGACGCGCGCATATACCTCGCGCGCAAACGC
Source organism: Terrabacter sp. P2_E3 (assembly GCF_056403915.1). Taxonomy (NCBI): domain Bacteria; kingdom Bacillati; phylum Actinomycetota; class Actinomycetes; order Micrococcales; family Intrasporangiaceae; genus Terrabacter; species Terrabacter sp. P2_E3. Next base: position 2,086 of record NZ_JBFUEN010000029.1, on the reverse strand, counting down.
GCCGAGGGCAAGAGCGCGGCCGAAGCTCGACGGTGCCTGAAACGCCACCTCGCTGCCGTCGTGTACCGAGCCATGATCCGCGACCTGCAAGCCCAAAAGCCACCGCTGCCAAAGACAAACTCCGACGCCGCTTGACGAGAGCGGCGCCCCAACCGGGAGGCGATCATCCGCCTCGTCGGGGCCGTCCTGGCGGAGCAGCACGACGAGTGGGCCGAGCAGCGCCGCTACCTCGGCCTGGAAGCGCTGAAGAACGCCCGAGCCGTTCTGACCGACCGCACCACCGACAACGATCGTGAGGAGGTGACCAACGACCTGATCGCCGCGGCGATCACCGCCTAACGAACGACCCCGACGGATCACCGTCGTACACCACCGATACGGACTTGACCGTGCGGCCTCTGTACCCGGTGCCGGTCATGGCCGGGGGGTTCAACGATCTGCCGGGTCCCCAGAGCCTCAGGACCAATGGCACTTTGCCTCGAGCTCGGGATCCGTTGCACTGAGGGGGTGAGCGTCTCCCAGCGTCCTACACAAACTCCGGCCACCCGGACGCAGAGGTGGTCAGCGCGGCGCGTGGTGGCGTACTTCTTCTTGTCCTACGCACTGAGCTGGGCGTGGGTCATTCCATGGGTGGCCGCCGGGCATACCGTGGTTCAGGGTCACGGATGGCCGACGCACCTGCCGAGCCTCGTTGGGCCCATGCTTGCGGCGTTCCTCGTCACCGGGTGGACCGCGCATCGGGATGGCCTTCGGGACCTGTTGTCGCGGATGGTTCGGTGGCGCATTGGATGGCGGTGGTGGCTCGTGGCCACCGGCCCCCTGGTGTTCTTCTTCGTCGTTCTCGCGTTGATGGGGGCCGCCGGCATGGACGTGCCAGCCGCAGGTGAATTCGCGAGCTTCAGTGGCGTACCCGAGGGGTGGGGCATCCTCGGCGTCTGGTCTCTGGTCCTGCTGGTCAATGGGTACGGCGAGGAGACCGGCTGGCGAGGCTACGCGCTCCCCCAGCTCGAGCTTCGTTTCGGACCCATGGCCGCCACCCTCATCGTGGCAGCGGCGTGGGCGGGGTGGCACCTGCCGCAGTTCTTCTTCCTGAAGAGCTACCAAGACTTCTCTGTGGTGATGCTGCCCGTCTTCGTGCTGGGTCTGTTCTGCGGGGCGGTCGTGCTGACGTGGATCTACCACCGCTCCGGCGGAAGCATCCTCGCCGTGGTCGTCTGGCACTCCTTGTACAACCTGACCGGTGCAACCCAGGCCGCCGGCTCGGGCGATGGCGTGCTGGCCTCGGCCATGTGGACATTCGTGGTCGTCCAGGCGCTGGTGCTGCTGGCCCTGCAATGGCGGGCGCATCACGCAGGCACCGCATCGGTCTTGTAGCAACTCCCTGCCGGGGCTGGAAGCGTGGCCGGTTGGGCCTACTCGTCATCGGCGCGCGCCGCGAGGAGGACCTCGACGAAGTCCACCGTCGTTGCCCACCTCAATGGCGTCGTGCACGCGTGCGCGAGGGCGCTGACGACTATTCCCGGAAGGTAGACGCGGCTCGGGACGTCGTCGAAGCCCGTGGCGAGCATTGGAAGCACCGAAGGAGGTCGCCATTTCGTTCCGGCAGCAGCACCCCCAGAGCTCTTCCGCGCACCCCGCCCCGAGGCCCCGGGAGCAGGTGGGCCCTTGGGCTCGGGATCGGCGGGCTCCTCGTCGCCCCAGCCACGTTCGTCGTCCCGACCCCGGACGTCGCGGGCCGACCCTCCGGTTAGAGCTCGATGTGGGCGCCCATGACGATGGTGCGCTCGGGTGGCAGGTGGAAGACCTCCGTCCGGTTCGCGGCGTTGTGGTACATCCAGGCGTAGAGGCGCTTGCGCCACGTGCGTAGCCCACGGTGGCCCGTCGCCTGGACGGTCAGCACCGAGAGGAAGTAGTGGGCCTGATCGAGATCGACGTCGAGCGCACGCGATGTTCCGACGGCCAGTGCCAGTCCCTTGGGGATGTCTTGGCTGTCGGTGAAGCCCACGTGCACCTTGACGTGCACGAACCCGTCGGTGGCGTCGCCCAGGTCGTCGACCTCGACGCGGTCCACGTGGCGGATGTGGGG
>NZ_JBFUEN010000028.1:0-2298 GCF_056403915.1 Terrabacter sp. P2_E3 | reverse complement strand
TGTACTGACCGGGCACGTTGGTTGAGGGAATGCGACTCATCGCTCTGAGCTGCTGACGTGGGAGGGCCTCCCGCGGTGGAGTGGAACTGCTCAAGGTTCACTTCGCCAAACAGGAGGCCCTCGTGTCCCACGCTAACGCTGCCCTCACCCCACGCGCCCGGCTCCGGGTGGCCCAGCTCGTCGTCGACCAGCACGTGCCGATCGCGGAGGTTGCGGCCCGGTTCCAGTGCTCGTGGCCCACGGTCAAACGCTGGGCCGAGCGGTACGCCGCCGGGGAGACGATGACCGACCGGTCCAGCCGACCCCGGTCGATGCCGGCCAAGACCCTCCCGGCGACGACCAAGCGGATCGTGGCGTTGCGGCTGCGTAAACGCCTGGGCCCGGTCCAGCTCGCCGCCCTGACCGGCGTCGCGCCCTCGACGGCACACCGCGTGTTGACCCGTTGCCGCCTGAACCGGCTCTCGCATGTCGACCGGGCCACCGGTGAGCCGGTGCGCCGCTACGAGCACGAGCACCCGGGGGCGATGCTGCACGTGGACGTCAAGAAGCTGGGCAACATCCCCGACGGCGGCGGCTGGCGTTACGTCGGGCGCACCCAGGGAAAGCGCAACCGCGCCGCAACGCCGGGCAAACCCAGGAACGACCACCGCAACCCGAAAATGGGCCACGCATTCGTGCACACCGTCATCGACGACCACTCCCGAGTGGCCTACGCCGAGGTCCACGACGACGAGACCGCCACCACCGCTGTCGCGGTCCTACGCCGCGCGGTGAGCTGGTTCGCCCTCCGCGGGATCAGGACCGAGCGGGTGCTGTCCGACAACGGCTCCGCCTACCGCTCCCACCTGTGGCGCGACACCTGCGCCGAACTGGCCATCAAGCATTCACGCACCCGGCCCTACCGGCCCCAGACCAACGGCAAGATCGAACGCTTCCACCGCACCCTCGCCGACGGCTGGGGATACGCCCACTGCTACACCTCAGAGGACGAGCGACGGGCGGCCCTGCCAGCATGGCTCCACGAGTACAACCACCACCGACCCCACACCGCCTGCGGGAACAAGCCACCCATCACCCGCTTAACCAACCTGTCGGGTCAGTACAGCTAGGCCGTCGCGCCAGTTCTTGGGGTGGGTGGTGTAGGTGCGGCCGGTGAGGGTGGTCCAGGTGAGGCCGTCGTCGGGGGTCGGGGTGGAGGTCCAGATGCCGTCGGTCTTGAGGTTGTGGTGGAGGCGGTGTTTGGCGTTGAGGTTGCCGACGCTGGTGGGTCCGGTGGGCCAGGGGGTCTCGTGGTCGAGGTCGCAGCGGGTGGCCGGGACGTGGCAGTCGGGTCCGCGGCAGACCCCGTCGACGGCCTGGACGTGCTCGACCATGGCGCGCGTCGGGCGGTAGCTGCGGGTCGGGCGGGACAGGGCCCGGCCGGTGGGCAGGTCGACGGGCAGGGTTGCCCAGACGGATCCGGGGCGGGTGATGATCTCCCGGGCGTGGGTGGCGGTGACCCAGCCGTGGCCGGGGACCTCGCAGGCAGTGTCGGCCTGCCCGGTGGCGACCTCGAACGGCACGACGATCCACGCCAGCGCCGCCGCCTCACCCGCCGTCTCACCATCCGTGCCACCTTCAGCCTCACCCGACGCGGGTCCGGGGTGGGCCGGTCGGTGCAGCAGGGCGTCGGTGGCGAGGTCGGCGCGGAGCTGGTCGAGGCTGCGGGCATCGCCCGCGCCGCGCAGTCCTCGGGCGGTGGTGTCGAGGCGGTCCATGACGGCGGCGACGCTCGCGGCGTCGGTGGTCACGGTGAGCCAGCCCATCCCGTCGTCGGTGAGCCGGCCGAACACCCCGCGCCGGGACCTGGCGTGCGCGTGCCGTTCCTGGGCGCCGCGGGCATCGACCGACGCGACCGCGCGTCGCAGGCGGGCGGTGAAGGTCCGTTGCGGGACGGGCTGCCCGTCCCGGGACGGGGCGAGCACCGCCTGCGCGACGGCGGTCACGTCCGCGTCCGGGAGCTGGGCGGTGTCGGAGGCGACCTGCAGCGCCCGGTGCAGCGACAACCGACCGGCGCGCAGCGCACCGAGGACGACCCGGTGCCGCCGCGGTGCGGTGGCCAGCGCCAGCCGGCGGGCGACCTCCCCGGCGCCGACCCCGGTCGCGAGGGCGATCTCCTCGGTGACGACCCGCTCGGGCGAGACCCGCGCGGACACCCGGGCGACGGCCCCGGCCGGGAGGGCGTCGACCTGTTGGGCCTCGATGCCGGCCAGCGCGCCGTACGCGGCGAGCAGGTCGGCCTCGAGGCGCGCCTTGGCG
>NZ_JBFUEN010000027.1:0-3313 GCF_056403915.1 Terrabacter sp. P2_E3 | reverse complement strand
TCAGTGGGTGGTGTTCCCGTTTGTATCTCGGGAACCGCACAGTGGACGCGTAGCATCTTTGTAAGTCAAGTTATCGGCTTATTAGTACCGGTCAGCTCCACACATTGCTGTGCTTCCACATCCGGCCTATCAACCCAGTAGTCTAGCTGGGAGCCTCTCGCCCTCGCGGGCCTGGAAACCTCATCTTGAAACGTGCTTCCCGCTTAGATGCTTTCAGCGGTTATCACTTCCGAACGTAGCTAATCAGCGGTGCTCTTGGCAGAACAACTGACACACCAGAGGTTCGTCCATCCCGGTCCTCTCGTACTAGGGACAGCCTTTCTCAAGTTTCCTACGCGCACAGCGGATAGGGACCGAACTGTCTCACGACGTTCTAAACCCAGCTCGCGTACCGCTTTAATGGGCGAACAGCCCAACCCTTGGGACCTACTCCAGCCCCAGGATGCGACGAGCCGACATCGAGGTGCCAAACCATGCCGTCGATATGGACTCTTGGGCAAGATCAGCCTGTTATCCCCGGGGTACCTTTTATCCGTTGAGCGACGGCGCTTCCACAAGCCACCGCCGGATCACTAGTCCCGACTTTCGTCCCTGCTCGACATGTCTGTCTCACAGTCAAGCTCCCTTGTGCACTTACACTCGAAACCTGATTACCAACCAGGCTGAGGGAACCTTTGGGCGCCTCCGTTACCTTTTAGGAGGCAACCGCCCCAGTTAAACTACCCACCAGGCACTGTCCCTGATCCGGATCACGGACCGAGGTTAGATATCCAGAACGACCAGAGTGGTATTTCAACGTTGACTCCACCATCACTGACGTGACGGCTTCACAGTCTCCCACCTATCCTACACAAGCCGTACCGAACACCAATACCAAGCTGTAGTAAAGGTCCCGGGGTCTTTCCGTCCTGCTGCGCGTAACGAGCATCTTTACTCGTAGTGCAATTTCGCCGAGTTCGTGGTTGAGACAGTGGAGAAGTCGTTACGCCATTCGTGCAGGTCGGAACTTACCCGACAAGGAATTTCGCTACCTTAGGATGGTTATAGTTACCACCGCCGTTTACTGGCGCTTAAGTTCTCAGCTTCGCCGTGAGGCTAACCGGTCCCCTTAACGTTCCAGCACCGGGCAGGCGTCAGTCCGTATACATCGTCTTGCGACTTGGCACGGACCTGTGTTTTTAGTAAACAGTCGCTTCTCCCTGGTCTCTGCGGCCGATCACGCTCAGCCAGCTAGTGGCGTCACGATCAGGGCCCCCCTTCTCCCGAAGTTACGGGGGTATTTTGCCGAATTCCTTAACCACGATTCACTCGATCGCCTTGGTATTCTCTACCTAACCACCTGAGTCGGTTTGGGGTACGGGCGGCTCGAACCTCGCTAGAAGTTTTTCTCGGCAGCATAGGATCACCCTCTTCCCGCATTCGCGGTCACTATCAGGTCTCAGGCTTCATGCGACCCGGATTTGCCTGGATCGCGCCCTACACCCTTGGACGTGGACAACCATCGCCACGCGGAGGCTACCTTCCTGCGTCACTCCATCGCTTGACTACTACCAGATCGGGTCGTGCGCTCCACGCGCCCTGTGGACCCGAAGGTCCGGTGGGCGTGCTTCAGGCACTTAGCATCACAAGGTTCGTCATGGGCGGTCCTTCGCCGGTTCCGGAATATCAACCGGATGTCCATCGACTACGCCTGTCGGCCTCGCCTTAGGTCCCGACTTACCCAGGGCAGATTAGCTTGACCCTGGAACCCTTGGTTATTCGGCGGACGGGTTTCTCGCCCGTCATTCGCTACTCATGCCTGCATTCTCACTCGTGTGGCCTCCACGGCTGGTTCACACCGCCGCTTCCCTGGCCACACGACGCTCCCCTACCCATCAACACGCCTGGACACCGAACCCGCAGGTGTCGGTGCCGAGCAGTATGTCAATGCCACAGCTTCGGTGGTGTGCTTGAGCCCCGCTACATTGTCGGCGCGGAATCACTTGACCAGTGAGCTATTACGCACTCTTTAAAGGGTGGCTGCTTCTAAGCCAACCTCCTGGTTGTCACAGCAACTCCACATCCTTTCCCACTTAGCACACGCTTAGGGACCTTAGCTGGTGATCTGGGCTGTTTCCCTCTCGACTACGGAGCTTATCCCCCGCAGTCTCACTGCCACGCTCTCACTTACCGGCATTCGGAGTTTGGCTAACGTCAGTAACCTGGTGAGGCCCATTAGCTATCCAGTAGCTCTACCTCCGGCAAGAAACACGTGACGCTGCACCTAAATGCATTTCGGGGAGAACCAGCTATCACGGAGTTTGATTGGCCTTTCACCCCTACCCACAGCTCATCCCCTCAGTTTTCAACCTAAGTGGGTTCGGTCCTCCACGCAGTCTTACCTGCGCTTCAACCTGGCCATGGGTAGATCACTCCGCTTCGGGTCTAGACCCAGCGACTCAAACGCCCTATTCGGACTCGCTTTCGCTACGGCTTCCCCACACGGGTTAACCTCGCCACTGAGCACTAACTCGCAGGCTCATTCTTCAAAAGGCACGCTGTCACCCCACACGCCCAACGGCGGGAGGCTCCAACGGATTGTAGGCACACGGTTTCAGGATCTATTTCACTCCCCTCCCGGGGTACTTTTCACCTTTCCCTCACGGTACTTGTCCGCTATCGGTCACCAGGGAATATTTAGGCTTAGCAGGTGGTCCTGCCAGATTCACACGGGATTTCTCGGGCCCCGTGCTACTTGGGAAATCCACCGGGAGTCCACACCATTTCGTCTACGGGGGTCGCACCCTCTATGCCGAGCCATTCAATGCTCTTCGACTATGACGCAGATTTCTTACTCCCTACCAGCATGTCAGCACTGGTTGGCGGGTCCCACGACCCCGRACGTGCAACGCCTGACAGCTATCACACACGCCCGGTTTAGCCTCATCCGCTTTCGCTCGCCACTACTCACGGAATCACATGTTGTTTTCTCTTCCTGTGGGTACTGAGATGTTTCACTTCCCCACGTTCCCTCCACACACCCTATATATTCAGGTGCGGGTGACTGGACTTGCCTCCAGCCGGGTTTCCCCATTCGGAAATCCTCGGATCACAGTCTGGTTATCGACTACCCGAGGCTTATCGCAGATTCCTACGTCCTTCTTCGGTTCCTGGTGCCAAGGCATCCACCGTGTGCCCTTAAAAACTTGACACTACAAAGATGCTCGCGTCCACTGTGAAGTTCTCAAAATACAACCGGCACCCCACACCCACCACAAGCACAGCTCGCGATCTCGATGAGGCCCACAACCAGAAAAACCAGCCCACACACACC
>NZ_JBFUEN010000026.1:0-12306 GCF_056403915.1 Terrabacter sp. P2_E3 | reverse complement strand
GTCGTCGGCGACGCGCGCCGCCGCGGCGCCGGCGGCGAGCGCCGTCGCGATGCGTTCGGCGGGCCGGGCGGTCGACCCGAGCATCCGGGCGCGGGGCTGCGACTGGAGCACCTCGGCGAGCAGCTCGTCGCTGGACCGCCCACCGCCAGAGGCGAGCTCGTCCTGTCGGAGCAGCCGTCGCAGTCGTCGCAGCCCGACGGTGTCGCTCCCCCCGACGGGGGACAGCACGAGGTCGGCGGCCCGCACGGGGTCGATGACGTGGGTGTCGCCGCGGTGCTCGGCGCGAGCGATGGCGATGCTCTCGTCGAGCAGGTGCAGCAGCGGGCGCACCGCGCTCTCGTCGCGGACCGGAGTCTCGGCGCTGCCGGCCTGGACCGGCACCCCGGCCTGCCCGAGCAGGCGACGCATCGCGTCGGCGCGGCCCGATCCGCGCACGATGACGGCCATGTCGGTCCAGGGCACGCCCTCGACGAGGTGCGCCCGGCGCAGCAGGGCCGCGACGTGAGCCGTCTCCTGGGCGGCGGAGCGCAGCAGGGCCACCTCGACGGTGCCCCGCGACGGGTCGCCGGTCGCCGACGACATCCGGCGCTGCTCGCCGCCGCCGAGCGCCCCGATGCGCCGCGAGACCCGGTCGGCCACCCCCACCATGGCCGCGCCGAGCCGGTGGGTCCGGTCGAGGACGACGGTCTCGCTCGCACCGTCACCGGCGTCGTCGATGAGGTCGAAGAGCCCGCCGACGAAGCGGGGGTCGCGCCCGCTCCCCGCGAGGTCGGTCCAGCCGTCGGCGAGGAAGCGCGGGTCGGCGCCGCGGAAGGTCTGGACGGCGACGTCGGGGTCGCCGAGGAGGACCACCCGAGGGCCACCGGCGCGGGCGACGACGCGCAGCAGCCGCGCCGCTGCCGACGTCAGCTCCTGGGCGTCGTCAACGACGACGAGGCGGATGCGCTCGTGCAGCCGGTCGAGTGCCGACGGGTCGTCATCGAGCAGCTCGGCCACCGCGGTGAGCACCCACGCGGGGTCGTAGGAGCCGTGCCGGCTGAACGAGGTGACCTGGTCGTACTCGCGCAGCACGTGCGCCGCCGCAGCCCACTCGGGCCGGTCGTGCTCGTCGGCGAGCCGAGCGAGATCGTCCGGGCCCTGCCCCAGCTCGACCGAGCGCATGAGCAGGTCGCGCAGCTCGTTGCGGAAGCCGCGGGTCGTCAGCGCCTCGCGCAGCTGCTCGGGCCATGCCGGCCCCCGCACCTCCCCCGACGCGTGCCCGGCGAGCAGGTCGCGCAGGATGACGTCCTGCTCGGGGCCGTTGAGCAGCCGGGGCGGTGGGTCGCCGCGCAGCGCCGCCTCGGCCCGGAGCACCCCGAAGCCGAAGGCCTGCCACGTCCGGGCGAGCGACTCGGTGGACGTGCCGCCGAGCCGCGCCGTGACCTGCTGGCGCAGCGCGCCGGCCGCGCTGCGGCTCGAGGTGAGCACGAGGCACGAGTCGGCCCGCAGCCCCTGACGGCGCACGGCGTCGACGACGAGCTCGACCGCGACGGTCGACGTGCCGGTGCCCGGCCCGCCGAGGACCCGCAGCACCCGGGCCGAGGAGTCGAGCGCGGCCTGCTGCCGCTCGTCGAGCCGCACCTGCGCCGGGGCGAGGGCGGGAGCTCGACGGAGGATGACCACCGGAGGATTCCATCACGCCCGACCGACAGCCGCGCACGACCCGATGGCGTATGCCGTCCGCCCCGTCCCGGCGGACGCGCCCCGCTCCTGCCTCGGCGGGGCCCAGGCCCTCGGTGACGCGACCTCGACCCAGCCGCCCGCGGCGCGAGCGGGCACGCGAAGGGCCCGCGACGGCATACGCCATCCCGGGCCCCGTGCGGTGCTTCAGGCCGTCACCTGACGTCGAAGCGGTCGGCCTCCATGACCTGCGACCAGGCAGCGACGAAGTCGTGGACGAACTTCTCGGCGGCGTCGTCGCTCGCGTAGACCTCGGCGAGGGCGCGCAGCTCGGAGTTGGAGCCGAAGAGCAGGTCGACGCGGCTGCCGGTCCACGTCTGCTCGCCGGCGGCGTTCGTCGCGGTGAACGTGTCGCCGCCCTCGTTCGCAGCGGTCCACGTCGTGCCGAGCTCGAGCAGGTTGACGAAGAAGTCGTTCGTCAGCGTGCCGACGCGGTCGGTGAGGACACCGGTCGTCGAGCCACCGGTGTTGGCGCCGAGGACGCGCAGCCCGCCGACGAGGACCGTCATCTGCGGGGCCGAGAGGCCGAGCAGGTTGGCGCGGTCGACGAGGAGGTACTCGGCCGGCACGCGGCCGGGCTTGCCGACGTAGTTGCGGAAGCCGTCGTGCCTCGGCTCGAGGTAGCCGAACGACTCGACGTCGGTCTGCTCCTGCGTGGCGTCGACGCGGCCGGCGCGGAAGGGCACCTCGACCGTGACGCCGCCTGCGGCAGCGGCCTGCTCGACCGCGACGTTGCCGCCGAGGACGATGAGGTCGGCGACCGACACGGTGGCCCCGCCGCGACCGTTGAAGTCGGCCTGGATGCCCTCGAGGGCGCGCAGGACGGTCGCGAGCTCGGCCGGGTCGTTGACGTCCCAGCCGCTCTGCGGCTCGAGGCGCACGCGGGCACCGTTGGCGCCGCCGCGCTTGTCGCTGCTGCGGAAGGTCGACGCGGACGCCCACGCGGCCTTGACGAGCTGGGTGACGGTGAGGTCGGAGTCGGCGATGGCCTGCTTGAGGGTCGCGACGTCGTCGGCGCCGATCGCCTGACCGGTGGCGGCGGGCAGCGGGTCCTGCCAGAGCAGCTCCTCCTGCGGCACCTCGGGGCCGAGGTAGCGCTCCACCGGGCCCATGTCGCGGTGGGTCAGCTTGAACCACGCGCGGGCGAAGGCGTCGGCGAACTCGGCGGGGTTCTCGTGGAAGCGGCGGGAGATCTGCTCGTAGGCCGGGTCGACCCGGAGCGACAGGTCGGTCGTCAGCATCGTGGGCAGTCGCTTGGCGCCGCCCTCGTCGGGCGCCGGGATGATGGCCTCGGCGTCCTTGGCGACCCACTGGGCCGCGCCGGCGGGGCTCTGGGAGAGCTCCCACTCATGGCCGAAGAGCATGTCGAAGAAGGTGTTGTCCCACTGCGTCGGCGTGGGCGTCCACGTGACCTCGAGGCCTGAGGTGATCGCGTCCTTGCCCTTGCCCGAGCCGAAGGACTGCTTCCAGCCCAGGCCCTGCTCCTCGAGGCCGGCGGCCTCGGGCTCCTTGCCGACGTACTCCAGCGGGTCGGCCGCGCCGTGCGTCTTGCCGAAGGTGTGGCCACCGGCGATGAGGGCGACGGTCTCCTCGTCGTTCATCGCCATGCGTGCGAAGGTCTCGCGGATGTCGCGGGCCGCGGCGAGCGGGTCCGGGTTGCCGTTGGGGCCCTCGGGGTTGACGTAGATGAGGCCCATCTGGACCGCGGCGAGGGGGTTCTCGAGGTCACGGTCACCGGTGTAGCGCTCGTCGCCGAGCCACTCGGCCTCCGAGCCCCAGTAGACGTCGGCGTCCGGCTCCCAGACGTCCTCGCGTCCGCCGCCGAACCCGAACGTCTCGAAGCCCATCGTCTCGAGGGCGACGTTGCCGGTGAGGACCATGAGGTCGGCCCACGAGAGCTTCTGGCCGTACTTCTTCTTGACCGGCCACAGCAGGCGGCGGGCCTTGTCGAGGTTGCCGTTGTCGGGCCAGGAGTTGAGCGGGGCGAAGCGCTGCTGGCCGGAGCCCGCGCCGCCGCGACCGTCCTGCACGCGGTAGGTGCCCGCGCTGTGCCAGGCCATGCGGATCATGAAGGGGCCGTAGTGGCCGAAGTCGGCGGGCCACCAGTCCTGCGAGTCGGTGAGCACGGCGGCGATGTCGGCCTTCACGGCGGCGAGGTCGAGGCTGGTGAAGGCCGCGGCGTAGTCGAAGTCGTCACCGAGCGGGTTGGCGACCGCGGGGTTCTTGGAGAGGATCTTGAGGTCGAGGCGGTTGGGCCACCAGTCCTCGTTGCTCGTGCCCGCGGGGCGGGTCGACCGGTCGTGGGCCACGGGGCACTTGCTGGCCTCGGGCTCGTTCATCTCGCCGACTTCGGCGTTGGGCTGGTTGAGCTCAGACACGAGGACGTCCTTCTCTTTCTGGGGTGGGCAACTTCAGGAGGCGGCCTCGGCGGCGCACGCAGGGCAGATGCCCCAGTACGTCACCTCGGCCTCGTCGATCACGAATCCGTGAGGGTCGGATGCCGTGAGGCAGGGGGCGTGGCCGACGGCGCAGTCGACGTCGGCGATGGCACCGCACGAGCGGCACACCACGTGGTGGTGGTTGTCGCCGACACGCACCTCGTAGCGGGCGACGGAGCCCGTCGGCTGGATGCGGCGCACGAGACCGGCGTCGGTGAGGGCGCGCAGGACGTCGTAGACGGCCTGGTGGGACACGTCGCCGGCGACCTCGCGGACGCGGCGGATGACGGTGTCGGTGTCGGTGTGCGGGTGGTCGTGCAGGACCGAGAGGACGGCGACGCGCTGGCGCGTGACGCGCAGACCCGCCTCGCGCAGCTGCACCTCGACGTCGGCTCCGGTCATGTCCCGAGTCTCCCGACTTGTCTGGAACAAATCAAGTCTTGACCACTCTCTGGCGACCGAGCCGGTAGAGGTGCCAGGCCACTGCGGCCATCCAGATCGGCAGCAGGACCCCGTAGACGACGTAGAACCCCTCGACGACCGTGCGCAGCGCCTCGGCCGCGATCCCGAGCACCCCGGCGACCACCCCCAGCCAGGCCACCCAGCGAGGGAAGACCCCCCGCAGCATGACGACCGAGACGAGGAGCAGGCCCACGGTCGTCAGGGGCCCGACGACCGACGTCGTGCGGTTCTGGGCGATGAGCGTCTCGGCCGCTGTCGCGAGGGCGAGCCGACGCGCGGGCCCGGCCACGGCGAACTGGTCGCTGAGGTGGACGAGGGCCGGTGCGCCCGTCGTCGTCGTGGGGATCGTCAGGGTGAGTGCCCAGGCTCCGCCACCGATGGCCGTGCCCAGGGCGGCCAGGCTCCGGTCGAGGTGCTTGAGCGCCGGGAAGAGCGACAGGTAGACCACCGCGGCGAAGACTCCCGGGACGAGCCACAGCTGCTGCTGGACGACGTAGAGCGATCGGTGCGCGGCGATGTGGGCGAGCGTGGCCTCGCCGCCCTCGGTGGGCGCGGCCGGAGCCGCCACGGCCACGACGATGCCGGCCGTCACCATGACGACGAAGACACCGGCGCAGACCCCACCGATCCGGTAGAGGCGGGCCCACGACGGGTCCGCCCCCGTCACCGCGGTGCTCGCGCTGCCCGGCGCCGAGGCATACGTGGACGTGACCATCGGACCGTCTCCTTGGTGACCTGGCTGACGACGTGGCGTCACCCTCGTGAGCGACCCACAGCCACGGGCCGCTCTCCCACCCTCACGCGCCGCAGCCCCGACCGGCAGGGCCGAAGGTCCCGGCAGGGGTCCCGACGTCCGGACGGGGCCGTGCGTCCGGGATCCGGCGTCAGGTGTCAGCCGCGACGACCTCGACCTCGAAGCCCTCGCCGCTCTCGAGGTAGGCGGCGTAGTGCTGCGGGCCACCGGCATACGGGTGGGTGTCGGCGAACATCAGCGTCCAGCCGCCCTCGCCGCAGGCGTCGACGAGCGCGTCGACCTCGGCGCGCGAACCGCCGTGGAAGGCAAGGTGGTTCAGGCCCGCGCGGGTGCGCTCATGGCGTCCGGCGACGACGTCGGGCCCGGCCTCGACGACGACGTAGAGCGAGCCGAGCTCCCACGCCTGTCCGTGCCCCCAGTCGTCACCGAGGTGGTAGCCGAGTCGTCCGAGCAGCCAGCCCCACTCGCGCGTGGCAGCGGTGATGTCGTCGACCCAGATCTCGATGTGGTGCAGGCCGCCGCGCGGCACCGCTCCCCCGGCGGCACCGGACGCCGCCGGCGCTCCGCCGAAGTCCCAGCGCGCGCGGCCCATGTCGGCACGGCCACCCTCGACGAGCCCGCCCACCATGGGCGTCCCCTCGGCCCGCCAGTGCTCGAGGGCCTCGTCCTCGAGCCCCTGCGGCGGCCGACCGTCGGAGCGGATGACCCGCCACCACGGCAGGTCGGACCCGTAGCGGCTCATCACGGTGCCGACCGTGCGCGGACCCATGCCGCCGAGTCGCTTGGCGATGTCGCCGTAGGCGAGCACCCGCCCCTCGGGGATGGTCGCGACGAGGTCGAGCACGCGCTCGGCGTGGTCCTCCAGCGGCACGGGCGTCCTCTCAGTACTCGGGTTGGCTCGGGTCGATCTCCCGGAGGTAGGCGAGTATGCCGCCCTCGACGTTCGCGACGTCCGTGAGCCCCGCGCGGAGCGCGAGCCGCGTCGCCTCGGCCGATCGGCCACCCACCTTGCAGTGGATGAGCACCCTTCTGTCCGTGGGCAGCTCGTCGAACGCCTCCCCGGACCGGAAGCGGTCGAGGTGAATCGCGACGGCGCCGGGGATCGAGGCGATGGCCCGCTCCTCGTCACCGCGCACGTCGACGAGCAGGGGCGGCTCGTCGGCGGCGAGCTCGCCCACCATGTCGTGGACGGTGACCGTCGGCAGGTCGCCCTCGTCGTGGGCGGCGGCACCGGGCACGCCGCAGAACTCGACGTAGTCGATGAGCTCGGTGACGGTCGGCTCGTCGCCGCAGACCGGGCACTCGGGGTCGGCCCGGACCGTCAGGGTGTCCCAGGTCTGGCGCAGCGCGTCGTGGACCACGAGCCGGCCGACGAGCGGCTCGCCGATGCCGAGCAGGAGCTTGATCGCCTCGGTCGACTGGATCGACCCGATGGCGGCGCACAGGACCCCGAGCACGCCGCCCTCGGCGCAGCTCGGCACCGAGCCGGGTGGCGGCGGGTCGGGGAAGACGCAGCGGTAGCACGGCCCCTGACCGGCCCACCACACCGAGACCTGGCCGTCGAAACGGAGGATCGAGCCCCACACGTGCGGCTTGCCGAGCATGACGCAGGCGTCGTTGACGAGGTAGCGGGTCGGGAAGTTGTCGGTGCCGTCGACGACGAGGTCGTAGTCGCCGATGATCCCCAGGGCGTTGGCCGAGTCGAGCGCGACGTCGTGTCGGACCACCTCGACGTGCGGGTTGACGCGGTGGACGGCGGCCTCCGCGGACTCGGTCTTGAGTCGACCGATGTCGGCGTCCGAGTGGATGACCTGGCGGTGGAGGTTCGTGAGGTCCACGACGTCGGCGTCGACGACCCCGATCGTGCCGACCCCCGCGGCGGCGAGGTAGAGCAGCGCGGGCGACCCGAGACCACCGGCACCGACGACGAGCACCCGGGCGGCCGCCAGGCGCTCCTGTCCGTCCCGGCCCACGTCGGGCAGCAGCACGTGGCGGGCGTACCTCGTCGTCTCGGCCTTGCTGAGCGCCCGACCCGTCTTGACCAGCGGATCCGTCGACATGCCCTCACCGTACTGCTCGGTATGGTGAGACGGACACGGTCGTCTGCGGGGGCGGACGCCGAGGACCGACGAGCAACGCGCCCACACCCGAAGAGGATCCGCATGGCAGACGAGACCACCCCGCCGGGCCGCGGCCAGCGGCTGCCCCGATCGGAGCGGCGCGCCCAGCTGCTCGACGCCGCTCTCGGCGTCTTCGTCGAGAACGGCTACCACGCTGCCGCGATGGACGACATCGCCGCGCGGGCCGGGGTGTCCAAGCCGGTGCTCTACCAGCACTTCCCCGGCAAGCTCGAGCTCTACCTCGCGCTCATCGACCAGCACACCGGCGAGCTCGAGCAGCTCGTTCGCGACGCCCTGGCCCTGTCGGACAACAAGGCCCGCATCAACACGATGACGCGCGCCTACTTCGACTTCGTCGGCCAGGAGGGCGCGGCGTTCCGGCTCATCTTCGAGTCCGACCTCGCCAACGAGCCCGAGGTGCGCCGCCGTCTCGACCAGATCGACCTCACGTGCGCCGAGGCGATGGCCGAGATCATCCGCAGCGAGACCTCGATGGACCAGGAGGAGGCCGTCCTCGTCGGCGTGGCCTTCGTCGGCCTGGCGCAGACGTCGGCCCGCCACTGGCTGACCCACGAGGCGACGCTCTCCAAGGAGACGGCCGTGCGCCTCACCGCTGCGCTTATCCGCCGCGGCTTCGGTGCGTTCCCGGTCGTCGGACGGGGCGACGGCCGCAGCGACGAGGGCGACAGGCCCGGCGGCGCGGCCAGGGAATCGGTCGGCACGCCGGCTCGTTAAGGTGACGACAGGACGCGGTCGACCGCGTCCACCAGAACTGAGAAAGCAGGTTTGACGTGGAGGTCCGCATCGGCGTGCAGAACGTGGCACGCGAGATCACCTTCGAGACGACCCAGAGCAGCGACGAGATCTTCGCCGCCGTCAAGGCGTCGCTCGGCTCCGAGGCCCTCGAGCTGACCGATGACAAGGGCGGTCGCATCATGGTCCCGTCCGCCTCGATCGGCTACGTGACGACGGGTGCCGAGCGCAAGTCGGGCGTCGGCTTCGGCGCTCATTGAACGCGTCCGAGGAGCACGACCCCGCCGACATTCCCGATACCGGCCACGGCGACCGCCGCGACCCGCCGGAGGACCACAGCCCGAGGACGGGCCGTCCAGGCATGACGAAGGCCGCCGACCACCACGGTCGGCGGCCTTCGTCATGCCCGCCGAGCCGGCGTCCCGACACGTCCTCCGTCGGGGTGTGGCCCGGAGCGACCATGCGGGTACAAGGTGGAGGAACGAGCCGGGATCGCCGGGTCGTCGCCGCCCGTCCTGCGGGCTCGAAGGAGGAAGCGTAGACATGATCGGAACCATCCTTGCCGCCCTCGTCGCGGGTGCGATCGTGGGACCGCTCGCCCGGCTGGTGCTCCCCGGGAAGCAGGACATGAGTGTCCTGCTCACCGTCATCCTCGGTGCCATCGGCTCCCTGATCGGCGCGTTCATCTACTACAAGGCCACCGGTGTCAACGACACCAAGGGGATCGACTGGATCTCCGGCCTGATCGGCGTCGTCGTCGCAGCCGCGCTCATCGTCGGCTACGGCATGATCACCGGCAACCGCCAGACGCGCTGATGCTTTCGGACGGGCTCCCGACCCGGGTCGCTCGTCCCCTTCGTCCCCTCGCGGGCGAATCCCCGTGGAATTGGCAGGCGCCACATCCACCACACCAGCCCCACGCGATGGGACATTGATCTCGTCGCATGTGTTGTCCGCACCCCTCGCGGACCAAACGGTCGCCCCTGTGGCGGCCAGAAGGAGCGTCACATGATCGGAACAATCATCGGGGCCATCATCGTCGGTGCCATCATCGGTGCACTCGGCCGTCTGATCCTCCCCGGCAAGCAGAACATCTCGCTCGTCGTGACGATCCTCATCGGCATCGTCGCCAACGTCCTCGTGACGTTCGTCGTGCGCCAGCTCGGCTACTCCAACAACTCAGGCATCGCGTGGATCCCGCTGATCCTCGGCGCCATCGTGGCGGCGATCATCATCGTTCTCTACGGCCGCATGAGCCACAAGTCGGTCTGACCGACCGCACGACCGAAGGGCCCAACCGCACGCGGTCGGGCCCTTCGGCATGTCCGCCCACCGCGTGGCGTATGCCGTGTCGCCCGGTCCGAGGGACCGCGGCATCCGTCGGTGGCCGGGAGGGCGGCATACGCCCCCTCAGGCCGACAGGCCGAGGCGCTCCATCCGGCGGGAGTGCTCGTCGGTGAGACGGGCGAACATGCGGCCGAGCTCGGCCAGGTCGGCCCCGGCGCGCCCGGGGGCCCCGACGAGGATGCTGGCCAGCGCGTCCCGCTCGACGCCGACGCGCTGGGCCTGGGTGATGGCCTCGCCGACGAGACGACGGCCCCAGAGCGCGAGCCGGCCCGCGAGGCGCGGGTCGGCGGCGATGGCCTCGCGGACGACGGTGACCGCGAAGTCGGCCTGACCGGTGTCCTCGAGGACGCTGACGACGAGCGCGCGCGTGTCCTCGTCGACGTAGCGCGAGATCTCGCGGTAGAAGTCCTGGGCGATGCCCTCGCCGACATAGGCCTTGACGAGTCCCTCGAGGAAGTCGGAGGCTGCCGTGCGCTCGTGGAAGGCGTCGACCGCCGGCACGAACGGCTCCATGGCCGACTCCGGCTCGACGCCGAGGGACTGGAGGCGCTCGGTGAGCACCGAGTAGTTCTTCAGCTCGTGGGCGGCGAGGACGGCGAGCGCCGACTTGTGATGCAGCGTGGGCGCGAGCTCGGCGTCCTTGGCCAGCTGGCTGAAGGCACGCAGCTCGCCGTACGCGAGCGCACCGAGCAGGTCCGTGACGGCGGCGAGGTAGCCGGGCTCGTCGGTGCTCTCCTCGCGGCTCCCATGGTCCGTGTCGACGTGGGGTCCGGGCGTCGCGTCGTCGCTCATGCGCCCAATCTAGTGAAGGAGTTCGGGCGTTCTGCCCGCATGCCGGTAGACTGGGCTTGACAACTCGGTGCCCGGT
Source organism: Terrabacter sp. P2_E3 (assembly GCF_056403915.1). Classification (NCBI taxonomy): domain Bacteria; kingdom Bacillati; phylum Actinomycetota; class Actinomycetes; order Micrococcales; family Intrasporangiaceae; genus Terrabacter; species Terrabacter sp. P2_E3. The sequence continues at coordinate 1,845 of NZ_JBFUEN010000026.1, read as the reverse complement.
CGGCCCGATGGTTTGCCCAGATGGTGCTCGCGGAGTCCCCGCGCACCGGTGGAGCCCGCGCCGCGTCCAAGCAGTGCGAGAGCCACCCACCGTCCCTGACAGTCTCCGATCGGCCCGTCACGCGCCACTGAGCTCCCGCACCGTCGGGGTGCTCGTGCCGATCGAGAGATGCCCATGACCCAGCCCCACGAGACCCCCGCCGACGCGGGGGTCGCCACGGACGCGCCCGAGCCCACCGTCGCCGAGACGGTCGCGGACACGGCTCCCGAGGCCCCCACCGAGTCGGCCGAGCCGCTCACCCCCGAGGCCGAGGAGCCGGTCGCCCCCGAGCTGACCTTCGCCGACTTCGACGTCCACCCCGACATCGTCGCCTCGCTCGCCGAGCACGGGATCGTCCACCCCTTCCCCATCCAGGCGATGACGCTGCCGGTCGCCCTCGGTGGCCACGACATCATCGGCCAGGCCAAGACCGGCACCGGCAAGACCCTCGGGTTCGGCGTGCCGATCCTCAACCGCGTCCTCGCCCCCGGCGACGCCGGCTTCGACGAGCAGGCCCGTCCGGGCAAGCCGCAGGCCCTCGCCGTCGCCCCGACGCGCGAGCTCGCCGTCCAGGTCGCGAGCGATCTCGAGCGGGCCGGCCGCAAGCGCGGCGTCCGCGTCCTCACCGTATACGGCGGCCGCGCCTACGAGCCGCAGATCGAGGCCCTCAAGAAGGGCGTCGAGGTCGTCGTCGGCACGCCCGGCCGCCTCATCGACCTGGCCAAGCAGGGTCACCTCGACCTGTCGCAGGCGCGCACCGTCGTGCTCGACGAGGCCGACGAGATGCTCGACCTCGGCTTCCTGCCGGACGTCGAGACCCTCATGTCGCTGACGCCGGCCTCGCGCCAGACGATGCTCTTCTCCGCGACGATGCCGGGCGCCATCGTGGCCCTCGCCCGTCGCTACATGTCCCAGCCGACGCACATCCGCGCGATGGGCGACGAGAACGAGAACGCCCACACGGTCAAGGCCGTCGAGCAGTTCGTCTACCGTGCGCACGCCATGGACAAGGTCGAGATGCTCTCGCGCATGCTCCAGGCCAACGGCCGGGGGCTGACGATCATCTTCAGCCGGACCAAGCGCACCGCCGCCAAGGTGTCCGACGAGCTCGTCGAGCGTGGCTTCGCGGCTGCCGCGATCCACGGTGACCTCGGGCAGGGTGCCCGCGAGCAGGCGCTGCGCGCCTTCCGCAACGGCAAGGTCGACATCCTCGTCGCCACCGACGTCGCGGCCCGCGGCATCGACGTCGAGAACGTCACGCACGTCATCAACTACCAGTGCCCCGAGGACGAGAAGACCTACCTGCACCGCATCGGCCGCACGGCCCGCGCCGGCAACACCGGCGTCGCGGTGACCTTCGTCGACTGGGACGACCTGCACCGCTGGGCGCTCATCAACAAGACGCTCGACCTCGGCATCCCCGAGCCGCAGGAGACCTACTCGAGCTCCGACCACCTCTACAGCGACCTCGACATCCCCACCGACGCCAAGGGCCGCCTGCGTCGCTCGCAGCAGAAGCTCGCGGGCCTCGGTGCCGAGGAGATCGAGGACCTCGGTGAGACGGGCAAGCGCCACGGCAAGTCCGGCGCGGGCGCCGGAGCCGGTCGCGGCGACCGTGACCGGGGTGAGCGCGGTGACCGCGGTGGCGACCGCGGGCGCTCGCGCTGGGACCGCGGCCGCGGAGACGCCGAGGCGAACGGCTCGTCCGGCTCGTCAGGCTCGTCCGACGCCGGTGAGACGCCGGCCGCCGAGGGTGGCGAGAGCCGCCCCCGCCGCAGCCGCAACCGCCGTCGCACCCGTGGCGCC
>NZ_JBFUEN010000025.1:0-30723 GCF_056403915.1 Terrabacter sp. P2_E3 | reverse complement strand
TCGCCACCGACTGCAAGGTCTACTTCTGCGACCCGCACTCGCCCTGGCAACGCGGCACCAACGAGAACACCAACGGCCTGATCCGAGAGTTCTTCCCCAAAGGCACCAGCTTCACCACCGTCACCGACGAGCAGATCGCCCACGTCGAACAACTGCTCAACACCCGCCCCCGAGCCACCCTCGGCTTCCACACCCCCGCCCATAAACTCAACGAACTACTCAACGTTGCGCACACGCCCTGAAACCGCCCACACTCGAGTGAGCGCGCAACCACACTCGAGTGGGCGCGCGACCACACCCGCTGGGACAGGGCGCTCACTCGACTGGGACGGAGCGCTCACTCGAGTGGGTGGGTCAGGGGTCTCTGGGGCGTTCGGGTGGGAGGGCGGCGATGGCCTCGTCGACGTCGAGACCGGTGACCTGGAGCAGGTCGACGACGGTGGAGCGGACCTGGGCGAGCACCGTCTCGGTCGCAAGGCTCGGCGTGCGCGGCACCTCCCCCGTCGCCGCGGCCACGGCCAGCAGCGCCGGCCGACCGATCTCGGGAGAGGCGTTCTCGGACAGGGCCCGTCCGATGACGTCCGTCGCCGACGCGAGCTCGAGCAGCAGGGTCTCGTAGCCGGGCGGAAGCTGCTCTCCGCGCCCGACCGCGACCGTGACGCGGCGGACGAGCACGCGGGTGCTCCGCACCGCGCGGTCGAGTGGCTCGACGAGGTCGACCATCTTGCGCACCCCGGCCGCGTGGTGACGCTTGAAGGGCGACGAGGTGATGACCGACAGGCCCTCGTCGGCCGCCTGCCGCAGCTCGCGCAGCAGGGACTCGGTGCCTCGGGCCGAGGCCAGCACCTCGGCCGCCCCCTCGACGTCGCCGTCGTGGGCGCTGGCGGCCGCCCGGCGGAGCAGCTCACCGATCTTGCGAACGGCCTCGGCGGCGGCGACCCGGGGCCGCCGCAGTGGCGCCTGGGGCACGACCGTCGCGGCGACGAGGGCGATGCCGCCGCCGATGAGCGCGTCGGTCCACCGGCCGAAGGCCTGGCCCGGGCTCGCGACGAGAGCCGCGATGACGATGCCCTGGACGGCCGACTGGGTGACGATGACCGGGCCGCCGTCGAGCAGGGTCGCGATCGCCATCGACACGAGCACCACGGCGGCGATCTGCCACGGACCGCTGCCGGCGACGTGCACGAAGACGTCTGCCGTGAAGACCCCGACGGCGACGCCGATCGCGACCTCGAAGACCCGCCGCAGCCGCTGACCGTAGGACATGCCGAGGCAGACGACGGCGACGATGGGGGCGAAGAAGGGGGACTTGTGGCCGAAGACGTCGGTCGCGAGCCACCACGCGACACCCGCCGAAACGGCGCACTGGACGAGGAGGAAGACGCGCGAGCGCAGCCGCTCGAACCGGGTGCGGACGCTGAGCCGGCTCCGGTCCCAAGCCCGGTCGAGCGCCTCGACGACCGGGGCGTCGCTCCTCAGGTAGTCGTCCACGAACGCGCCTCTCGGTCGGTCCCTGCGGCGGGTGCCACCGGGGAGCGGAGGGGGCTAGAGCCCCAGGGCAAGGATCGCATCGAAGATCTGTCGCACGGCAGGGGCGGCCACCTTCGAGCCCGAGCCACCCTGGCCGACGACGACCACGACGGCATACTTCGGCTTCGTCGTCGGTCCGTAGCCGGCGAACCAGGCGGTGGCCTGCTTGCCGAAGACCTCACCGGTCCCCGTCTTGCCCGCGAGCGGGTAGCGGTCCTGCGGGAAGCCCTTGAAGGCCGTGCCGGCCGACCCACCGGGTCGGGTCACGTCGCCCAGGGCCGAGCGGACGTATGCCAGCACGTCGCGTCGCAGCGGCACCGTGGCCACCCGCTTCGGCGCGATCACCGTCGTCGCGCCGGCAGCCGTCCGGTAGCCGGCCGCCACCTGCGGCTGCCACAGGGTGCCCCCGTTGGCGATGGCGGCGTAGACCCCCGCCATCTGGAGGATCGTCACGGCCGTGTCACCTTGTCCGATGGAGAAGTTCACGGCGTCGCCGGCGCGGTACTGGTAGCCGGCCGAGCAGTTCTCGGTGGCAAGCCGCTCGAGGTAGTCGGCGCGCGCCCGGTCGGTGCGGGCGACCTCGGGGTAGCCGGTGGTCGCCCGCCGGCACGTCTCGCCCTTCGTCGCGAGCCAGGACTGCTCCTTCCAGGCGCGGTCCGGGACGCGTCCGGCCGCCTCACCCGGCACGTCGACGCCGGTGCGCCGCCCCAGTCCGAAGGCCTTCGCCATCGAGACGAAGGGGTCGGCGGCGCTGACCGGCGCGGCGAGGCCGCCCTGCTCGAGCCACGCGGCATACGCGAGGCGGTAGAAGACGGTGTCGCACGAGACGACGAGGGCGCGGTGGAGGTCGATGGGGCCGTAGCCCCGCGACTCGAAGTTGTTGAAGAGCCGACCGCCGACGGACACGTTGGGCGAGCAGTCATACGTCCCGTCGAGCCGGGCCCCGGAGTTGACGGCGGCGGGCACCGAGATGACCTTGAAGGTCGAGGCCGGCGGGAACGTCTCGGCCGTCAGCCGGGAGCGCAGCGGTGTGCCGGCCCGCTCGTCGGTGAGGCGGGCGAGCTCGGTCGTGCTGATGCCGCCGGAGAAGACGGCGGGGTCGTAGGACGGGTAGCTGGCTGCCGCGACGACGCCACCGTTCGTCACGTCGACGACGACCGCGGCCGCCGTGTCGGCGCGCAGCTTCTGCGCCCGGGCTGACGCGACGGCTCGCACGAGCGCGGCCTCGGTGCGGGCCTGCAGCCGGGCCTCGAGGTGGGTCACGACGTCGCGCCCCGCGACAGGGGCGGTCGAGCTGACGGTGTCGGTGACGATGCCCCGGGGGTCGATGGCGACGACGGTGCGTCCGTTCGTGCCGCGCAGCACCTCGTCGTACTGCGCCTCGAGTCCGGAGCGCCCGACGACGTCCTCCGCGTCGATGCGCCCCCCGCTCCCGGTCACGTCGTCGGCACCGGCCCGGGCGACCCAGCCGAGCAGGTGGGCGGCGAGGGCTCCGTCGGGCCGGGGGTAGGCCCGCGCGGGCTCGGTCGTGACGCCGACGCCGGGGTACTTCTCGGGCTGCTCGAGCAGCGTCAGCGCCCGGCGCGCGTCGACGCCGGTCGCGACGGGGATCGGCACGTAGGGCGATCCGTTGAAGCACGCCGGGGCCGGCGGCGCCCCAGCCGTGCCGCAGAGCATCGTCTTGCCCCACAGACGCTCGAACGGCTGCCCGACCGCGGTCGCGAGACGGGTCACGAGGTCGCGTCCGCCGTCGTCCGCCCCGACGAGCACCGAGCGCTGCACCGTGACGACGGTGTCGAAGGTGTTGGCGACGAAGGGCGTTCCGCTGCGGTCGAGGATCCGGCCGCGCAGCGCGTGCTCGGTGACGGTGCGCGTGTTGACCGTGACCGCGGCGCGGGCCAGCTCGGGCCCGTCCACGAGCTGGAGCTGTCCGAGACGACCGAGCAGCAGCCCGAAGAGTGTGACGAGCAGGACGAGCACGACACCGGCGACGCCGACCCGACGGCGCGGGCCGCGCCTCACCCGAGCCTCCGCCGCACGAGGGCCCGGTCGAGGGCGAGGAAGGCCGGCAGCAGCAGACCGCCGACGAGCACCGTCACGAGCAGCCGCCACAGCCCGTCGGTCAGGTCCACGCTGCCCTCGGCGAGCACGGCCGAGCCGAGGCGTCCGACGAGGACGACGGCAGCGGCGGCAAGCAGCGCCGCCGGGGCGCGCAGCGACGAGCGCGACGACGCCCTGCGGAAGAAGCCCGCGACGAGCCCCGCGAGCATCATGACGAGCGGGGCCAGCCCGAGCGGGCTGCCGACGGGTGGGACGAGCTCGACGACCCACCCGGCCAGCAGCCCCACGAGGGCACCGTGCACGGGACCGCGGAGCACGGCGGTCGCCACGACCCCGACGAGCACGAGGTCGGGCACCCACCGGGGCTCCGCACCGAGACGCGGCAGCAGCGTCGCCACGACGAGGGCCGCCACGAGGACGTATGCCGTCCGCAGCACTCCCAGAAGCGTCGGCCTCATCGTCGGGCGCCCACCGTCGGACGCGGGGTCGTGCGCGGGGTCGGGACGAGGACGGCGACGACGTCGATCGCGTCGGGGTCGACGCTCGGCCGCACCGTGGCACCACGCGTCAGCTGGCCCCGGTCGGGGTCGACGGCGGTCACGGTGCCGACGACGATCCCGGCGGCATACGGCGTCTCGTCGACGCTGCCGAGCGTGCGCACGACATCGCCGACGACGGGGGTGGACGGCGCGATGCCGACGAGCCGGAGCGAGCCGCGGGGGCGGGACTCCGAGTCCCCCGGTGCCGACGGCGACACCGTGCCGAGCGTGCCGGCGGGGCCGACGCGCACTGCCACGACCGAGGCGGCGCTGCCGAGCACCTGCACGTCGCTCGTCCACGGCGACACGGACACGACGCGACCGACGAGACCGTCGGCCGCCACGACCGTCGAGTCGACCCGGACCCCGTCCCGGGAGCCGACGTCGATCGTCACGCTCCGGCCGCCGAGCGCGCTGACGTCGGTGGCGACCACGCGGGCGGGCAGGAGCGTGCGCCCCGTCGTGGCGCTCGATCCGAGCAGCTCGTCGAGCCGTCCGAGATCGTCGAGGTGGTGCTGCTGTTCGGCGGCAGTGGCACGTAGACGGATGTTCTCGCTCTCGAGGGCGGCGAGGTCGTCACGCGGCGCCCCGGCGAGGGCCCGTTGGACCGGCCCCAGCACGAGCCCGCCGGCCCGGCGCACCCCGTCGGCGACCGCGAGGTGGGCGAGGTCGGCGACGAGCAGGGCGACGGTGAGCGAGGCGAGGACGACGAGGAGACGGCGGCGGACGGTCGGCTGCATGCGACTAGAGGCGGTGGTCCCCGACGAGGACGCGCTCGAGGCTGGCGAACTCGTCGACGCACCGGCCGGCGCCGCGGGCCACGGCTCGGAGCGGGTCGTCGGCGACCTGGACCGGCACGCCGAGCTCGTGGCGCATCCGCTCGTCGAGGCCGCGCAGCAGGGCACCTCCCCCGGTCAGCGTGATGCCGCGGTCGAGGATGTCGCCGGCGAGCTCGGGTGGGCACACGTCGAGCGTCGCGCGGACGAGCTCGATGATCTGCAGGACCGGCGTCTCGATGGCTCGGCGCACCTCGACCGAGCTCACCTGGACGGTCTTGGGCAGGCCGGTCACGAGGTCACGTCCGCGCAGCCGGGTCGTCAGCTCCTCGCGCAGCGGGAAGACCGACCCGACGGCGACCTTGATGTCCTCCGCGCTGCGCTCGCCGAGCAGGAGGGAGTACTCGCTCTTGACGTAGCCGATGAGGGCCTCGTCGATCTCGTCGCCGGCGATCCGCAGCGAGTTCGACGTGACGATGCCGCCGAGGCTGATGACCGCGACGTCGGTCGTGCCGCCGCCGATGTCGACGACCATGCTCGCCGCCGTCTCGTAGACGGGCAGGCCGGCACCGATGGCCGCCGCCATCGGCTCCTCGATCATGTAGACGCGTCGCGCACCGCACCGGGTCGCGGCGTCCTCGAGGGCCCGGCGCTCGACACCGGTCACCTCGCTCGGCACGCAGAGCACCATGCGGGGGCGGACGAGTCGCGAGGTGCGCACCTGGTCGATGAACCACCGCAGCATCCGCTCGGTCTCGTCGGCGTCGGAGACGACGCCGTCACGCAGGGGCCGGACCGCCCGGATGGTGCCCGGCGCGCGGCCGAGCATCTCCTTGGCCCGGGTGCCCGCGGCGACGAGCCGACCGGTGCCCACCTCGACGGCCACGACCGACGGCTCCTCGACGACGACCCCGCGACCCCGGACGTGGATCAGGGTGTTGGCGGTGCCGAGGTCGATCGCGAGGTCACGCCCCAGGGGGCGCAGCCACGGTCGGGAGGTCATGCCGCGATTGTGCCCCGATCAGCCCTCGAGATCGGGGAACCAGATGCCGATCTCGCGTGTGGCGGACTCGTGGGAGTCGGATCCGTGCACGATGTTCTGCTGGACCTTGGTGCCCCAGTCGCGGCCGAGGTCGCCGCGGATCGTGCCGGGTGCGGCGTCCGTCGGGTTGGTGGCGCCGGCGAGGCTGCGGAAGCCCTTGACGCAGTCCTGGCCCTCGACGACGACCGCCGTGACGGCACCGGAGCTCATGAACTCGACGAGCGGCTCGTAGAAGGGCTTGCCCTCGTGCTCGGCGTAGTGCGCGGCGAGCTGCTCACGGGTGGGAGTCAGCACGGAAAGGGCGACCAGTCGGTAGCCCTTCCCCTCGATGCGACGCAGCACCTCACCGGTGAGGCCGCGCTGGAAACCGTCGGGCTTGACGAGGACGAGGGAACGTTCGGTGGTCACCCGTCCACCCTATCGGCCGCCTCGCCGTCGGCTGCCTCGCCGTCGTCCGCGGCCGCTTCACGACGCGCCACGACGGCGTCGACCTGGGTGCCCTTGACGAGACAGGTGACCCACAGCGCGAGGAAGAAGAGACCGACGATGAGCATCATCGGCACGACGAGAGCGCTGAGCAGGGTCAGCACCTGGACGACCCAGCCGAGCGTGACGCCCCACGGGCGGCGCATGAGCCCGGCGGCCACGATGCTCAGCGCGCCGAGCCCGAGGCCGACGACGAGGTATGCCGTGCTCGGCCCGCTCCCCTCGTCGGTGGCCGCGACGGCCCGGGCCACGAGGGCACCGAGCAGGATGCAGATGGCCTGGCCGCCGAGCACCGTCGCGAGCATGCGGAAGGTGAACTTGCCGGTCTGGCCGTAGAAGATGATCGAACGCATCGGTGTGTGTCTGCCTCGGTGTGGGTCTCGTGGCCGGTGGGCTCAGTAGTTCTGGGTGGTGTCCCAGGTGCGGATGATGGCCTGGGCCTCGGCCCCGCTCGCCCCCGTCGCCTCGGCGTAGAGGCTCATCGCGTCCTCGCGCCGACCGGCGACGATGAGCTCGCTGATGCGCGACCGGGCCTCGTCGGTGAGCCGGCCGTCGGTGTAGGACGCCGCCGCGTCGCGCACGCCCGGCCCCCGGCCCGGGACGAACCAGCTGTCGACGGCTCGCTTGGCGTCGGCGAGCGGAGCCCCGGTCGCCTCGCGGTAGATCTTGATGGCGTTGATCTTGTGACCGGCGCTGATCTCGCGGCTCACCCTGGCGCGCACGGTGTCCGTCAGGCCGACGAGCTCGCGGTCGGGGTCCTTGCGTCCCATGACCCGTCCCCACACGACGACTGCGACGACGACGATGACGACGATGAGGACGAGCTTCACCAGGGGATGCATGGGGCCAGCCTAAGTCGGGGTCGAGGAGGGTCGGGGGTCAGAGGTCCGTGTGGCCGAGGAGCATCCGGACCTCGCCCGCGGTGATGACCGACCCCGTGGCGACGACGCCGCCACCCATGCCATCGGCCTCGGCGATGGTCACGGCCTGCTCGAGCGCATCGGGCAGGTCGCGGACGACCGTCACCCGGGACTCGCCGAAGAGCTCGACGGCGAGGGCGCCGAGGGCCTCGGGCCGCATCGCGCGCGGGGACGAGCTGCGCGTGACGACGATGTGGTCGAGGGCCGGCTCGAGCACCTCGAGCATCCCGGCGGCGTCCTTGTCGGCGACGATGCCGACGAGCCCGACGAGACGGGTGAAGGAGAACGCCTCCCCGAGCGCAGCCACGAGGGACCGGGCGCCGTGCGGGTTGTGGGCCGCGTCGACGAGGACGGTCGGTGACCGCCGGACGATCTCGAGGCGCCCCGGCGAGGTCATCCCCGCGACGGCCGCGGTCAGCACCTCCGGCTCGATGCGCTGCTCGCCGCCACCGAGGAAGGACTCGACCGCCGCGACGGCGGTGGCGAGGTTGCTCGCCTGGTGCGCGCCATGGAGCGGGAGGAAGAGGTCGGCGTACTCCCCCGCGAGACCTCGGATCGACACCTGCTGGCCACCGATGGCGACCTCGCGGGCGAGAACACCGAAGTCGTTGCCCTCGAAGACGATCCGGGCCCCGCCGACCTCCTCGACACGGTCGAGGAGGACGCGCGCGACGTCCTCGTCCTGCACGCCCGAGACGGTGACGGAGTCGGCCTTGATGATGCCGCTCTTCTCCTCCGCGATGGAGACGACGTCGTCACCGAGGAGGTGGGTGTGGTCGAGGTCGACGGGCGTCACGACGGCGACCTGGGCGTCGATGACGTTGGTGGCGTCCCACGAGCCGCCGAGACCCACCTCGATGATCGCGACGTCGACGGGGGCGTCGGCGAACGCGGCGTAGGCGAGGGCGACGAGCACCTCGAAGAAGTTCATCCGGCGACCGCCCGACTCGAGCGACCGGGCGTCGACGAGCTCGATGAGGGGCGCGACCTCGTCGTAGGCGGCGATGAACTTCTCACGCGGGATCGGCTTGCCCGACAGGGTGATCCGCTCACGGATGTCGTGCAGGTGGGGCGACGTGAAGCGGCCGGTGGACAGCCCGGTCTCGCGCAGGATCGAGTCGATCATGCGGCTCGTCGACGTCTTGCCGTTCGTGCCGGTCAGGTGGATCGAGGGGTAGGTGCGCTGCGGGTCGCCGGCGAGCTCCATGACCGCGCGGATGCGGTCGAGCGACGGACCGATGTCGTTCTCGGGCGCCCGGGCGAGGATCTCCTCCTCGATCTCGCGCATCCGCTTCATCTCCTCGAGGTTGCGCGCGGCCTCCACCGCGGCGGCGTCCGGGCGGCCGTTCATGCGGACTCCCCCGTGCCCAGCTCGCGGACCATCCACACGCTCTCGGGCAGGCCCGATCCCGGGGCCTCGCGGTGCGTCTCGACGAAGCCGTGTCGCGCGTAGAAGCGCGCCGCCTGCTGGTTGCCCTCGAGGTAGGAGAGCGTGATCCGCGGGTGCTCGTATTCGCGGGCCCGCTCCACGACGGCGTCCATGAGGCGCGAGCCGATCCCGTGCCCGTGGTGGCCGGGCAGCACGTAGAGCTTCCACAGCACGAACGACTCGTCCTGGGGCCCGAACGTCGCGACCCCGACGACCTCGTCGTCCTCGACGGCCACGAGGGTGCGGCCCTTGCGGATGGAGTCGGTGACGACGTCGCTCGTCCACCACTTCGCGAGACCCATGGCGACGTACTCGGGTCCGGCGATCGGCTCGTAGGTCGCGAGCCAGGTCCGGTGCCCGACGGACAGGACGCCCGCCAGGTCGTCGCCGACGGCGCCGCGCACGATCACCCCGTCGGTCGGCCGCGTGTCGGTGCGAGCCCCGGAGTCGGCCAGGTTGGAGTCGGTCGGGTCGGGGTCGGGGGTCGTGCTCACGTCGGCAGCCTCCAGCTCGTCCTCGCGGTTCGCGGCGATCATCGCTTGACCACGAGGATCGTCGCCGGGTGGTTGTCGCCGACCAGGACGTCGGTCGGCGTGCCCGGCAGCCCGTCGGGCAGGGCGTGGTCGGGTCCGGCCGCGGCGAACTGCGTCGCGAGCGTCTCGCCGACGATGAGGTCGCGGTGCGTCACCGTGGCCTCGAACACCTCGGCACCGCCCTGGACGGTCAGGCTGATGCGGTCGCTGACGTGCAGGCCGGTGTCGCGCCGGGCCTGCTGCACCGCGCGGACGAGGTCACGGGCCAGGCCCTCGGAGGCCAGCTCGGACGTCACGGTCGTGTCGAGCACGACGAAGCCACCCGACGGCAGCATCGCCGTGGCCCCCGCGTCGGCGTCACCGGCGACGACGGTCTCGAGGGCGTACTCGCCCTCGACGAGCGCGAGACCCCCGGACGTCACCGTGCCGTCGGCGTCCACGGTCCAGTCGCCCGACTTGCTGCCCTTGATGGCGCGCTGGACGTCCTTGCCCAGGCGAGGACCCGCGGCGCGGGCGTTGACGGTCAGGCGCTGGCTGACACCGAAGTCGGCCTCGCTCGCCGTCGCGACGTCGACGAGGGTCAGCGCCTTGACGTTGAGCTCGTCCTGGATGATCGCCCGGAACGGCTCGAGGCTCGCGGGCTCGGCCGCGACGACGGTCAGCTCGGCGAGCGGAAGCCGCGCGCGCAGGCCTCGGGCCTTGCGCAGGCTCGAGCCCGTCGAGCAGATCTCCCGCGCCCGGTCCATCGCGACGACGAGCTCGTGGTCGGCCGGCAGGTCGTCGACCGTCGGGTAGTCGGCGAGGTGCACCGAGCGCTCGCCCGTCAGGCCGCGCCAGATCTCCTCGGTCACGAGCGGCAGCAGGGGCGCCGTGGCACGCGTGACCGTCTCGAGCGCGGTCCACAGGGTGTCGAAGGCCGCGAGCGACTCGTCGGTCTCGCCGCCCCAGAAGCGGTCGCGGGAGCGGCGGATGTACCAGTTGGTCAGGACGTCGAGGAAGCCGCGCATCGTGTCGCACGCCGCCGCGATCTCGTAGGCGTCGAGCTGCTCGGTCATGTCGCCGACGAACTCGCGCAGCTTGGCGAGCAGGTAGCGGTCGAGGACGTCCGTCGAGCTCGTCGAGCGCTTGGCCTCGTAGCCCTCCCCGCCGCGCGCCGTGTTGGCGTAGAGCGAGAAGAACGACCACGCGTTCCACAGCGGGATCATCACCTGGCGCACGCCGTCACGGATGCCCTGCTCGGTGACGACGAGGTTGCCGCCGCGCAGGATCGGGCTGCTCATGAGGAACCAGCGCATCGCGTCGGCGCCGTCGCGGTCGAAGACCTCGCGGACGTCGGGGTAGTTGCGCAGCGACTTGCTCATCTTCTGGCCGTCGGAGCCGAGCACGATGCCGTGGCTGACGCACGTCTTGAAGGCGGGCCGGTCGAAGAGGGCCGTCGCGAGGATGTGCAGGGTGTAGAACCAGCCGCGAGTCTGGCCGATGTACTCGACGATGAAGTCGCCCGGGAAGTGGTGCTCGAACCAGTCGGCGTTCTCGAACGGGTAGTGCACCTGGGCGAAGCTCATCGAGCCGGAGTCGAACCAGACGTCGAGGACGTCCTCGACGCGGCGCATCGTCGACCGCCCCGACGGGTCGTCGGGGTTCGGACGCGTCAGGCTGTCGATGAAGGGGCGGTGCAGGTCGGTGACCTCGACGCCGAAGTCACGCTCGAGCTCCTCGAAGGAGCCGTAGACGTCGAGGCGCGGGAACTCTGGGTTGTCGGACTTCCACACCGGGATCGGGCTGCCCCAGAAGCGGTTTCGCGAGATGGACCAGTCGCGGGCGTTGGCGAGCCACTTGCCGAACTGGCCGTCCTTGATGTGCGAGGGCGTCCACTCGATCTCCTGGTTGAGCTCGAGCATCCGCTCCTTGATCTTCGTGACCTCGACGAACCACGACGAGACCGCCATGTAGATGAGGGGCTCGCGGCAGCGCCAGCAGTGCGGGTAGCTGTGGTCGTAGGTCTCGCGGCGCAGCAGCACCGTGCCGGCCGTGACCGAGCCGGTCTCTCCCTCGCCCCGCGTCGCCGCCTTGAGGTGGTCGATGATGTGGGCGTTGGCGTCGAAGACGTGCATGCCCTCGTAGTCGGTGACGGGCCAGAGGAACCGGCCGTCGGCGCCCACGGGGACGACGGGCTCGATGCCGGCCGCGTCGGTGACGATCTTGTCCTCCTCACCGAAGGCGCCGGCGGTGTGGACGAGCCCGGTGCCGTCCTCGGTGGTGACGAAGTCCGCGGGGAACACCTGGTGCGCGCGCTCGTGTCCCTGGTAGTACGAGAAGGGCGGCGTGAAGGAGCGGCCGAGCAGGTCACGGCCCGTGAGCCGCTCGACGACGCGCTCGTCGAGCGTGGACAGGTCGACGTCGGCCCCGAAGAGGTCCTTGGCGTAGGCCGCTAGCCGGGCCGCACCGATGACGTAGCGCTCGGCCGTGCCGGTGACGTCGGACTCGACGACGACGTAGTCGATGTCGGGGCCGACCATGATGCCGAGGTTGGCCGGCAGCGTCCACGGCGTCGTCGTCCAGACGAGCGCGAGCTCGCCGGTCTCGAGCCGCAGCCCGATGGTGACCGCGGGGTCCTGACGCATCTTGTAGACGTCGTCGTCCATGCGCAGCTCGTGGTTGGACAGCGGCGTCTGGTCGTTCCAGCAGTAGGGCAGGACGCGGAAGCCCTCGTAGACGAGGCCCTTGTCGTGCAGCTGCTTGAAGGCCCAGATGACCGACTCCATGTAGGAGGGCTCGAGCGTCTTGTAGTCGTGGTCGAAGTCGACCCAGCGCGCCTGGCGCGTCACGTAGTCGCGCCACTCGCCGGTGTACTTGAGCACCGAGCTGCGGCAGGCGTCGTTGAACGTGTCGATGCCGAGCTCGACGATGTCCTGCTTCGTCTTGAGACCGAGCTGGCGCTGCGCCTCGAGCTCGGCGGGGAGGCCGTGGGTGTCCCAGCCGAAGCGGCGCTCGACGCGCTTTCCGCGCATCGTCTGGTAGCGCGGGACGATGTCCTTGACGTAGCCGGTGAGCAGGTGGCCGTAGTGCGGCAGGCCGTTGGCGAAGGGCGGTCCGTCGTAGAAGACGAACTCGTTGGAGCCGTCGGTGCCCGCGTCGCGGCCCTCGACCGAGGCGATGAACGTGCCGTCCTCGTCCCAGTACTTCAGGACCCGCTGCTCGATCTCAGGGAAGCGCGGGTTGGACGGGACCCCGCCCGTCGTGGACTGGTCGGCGTCGTTCGTGGTGACCTTGGGATAGGTCATGCTCGTGGTCTCCTGCGTTCGCGTCTGTTGGTCGCTCGTCTCTGCCACGAGGACGACGTCTCCTGCCGGAGGCTGCCGCGGTACCACCCCGCTTGCCGCACGTGCCCGCCCGCTCGGGCAGACGGCATACGGCCGCTCTTGTCGAAGGCTGTGACGGGCCCACCCGTCCGGTTCTAGTGGGGGTCACCCGCCGAGGAGGGTGACCCTGTTCTTCCGGAGGCTCGCCGCTGATACACGGCTCCGACGCCTGTGCCGTCCAGTCTAGCCTGTCAGCATGCCCAGCCTGCCCGAGCAGATCGCCCATCGTGAGGTCACCGACGCGGACGTGCGCCGGTCGTACGCGCTCGACGCGACCGTCGCCCTCGCTCCCCCACCCGACGACTTCGCCGTCATCCGGGCCCGCGACGTCAGCGATGTCGTGGCCGTGCTCGAGCACGCCCAGGCCACCGGCACCGCGGTCGTCCCGCAGGGAGCGCGCACGTCACGGTCGGGCGGTGCCGTCGCCACCGAGGACTGCATCGTGCTCAACGTCGAGGCGCTCGACACCATCCACGAGGTGAACGAGCTCGAGGGGTATGCCGTCGTCGGCCCCGGCGTCGTGAACGCGGACCTCAAGCGTGCGGCGGCGTCGGCAGGCCTTTTCTACGGGCCCGACCCCGCGTCGTGGGAGACGTGCACCATCGGCGGCAACATCGCGACGAACGCCGGCGGCCTGTGCTGCGTCAAGTACGGCGTCACGTCCGACTGGGTCAAGGCCCTGCAGGTCGTGCTCCCGGGCGGCGAGGTCATGCGCACGGGTCACCGCACCGCCAAGGGCGTCGCCGGCTACGACCTGACCGGCCTCTTCGTCGGGTCCGAGGGCACGCTCGGCGTCGTCACCGAGGCCGTCGTGCGGCTCGAGCCGGCGCCCGACCCGGCCCTGACGGCCCTGGCCGTCTTCGACTCGCTCGACGCCGCCGTCGCCGGCATCGTCGCGCTGCGCCGCGATCCGCACCGCCCGTGCCTGCTCGAGATCATCGACCGCACGAGCGTCCGGGCCATCCAGGCGTTCGGCGACTTCGGGTTCCCCGACGACTGTGCCGCCGTGCTGCTCGTGCAGTCCGACCGCCCGGGTCACGTCGCCGACGACGTCGCGAGGTATGCCGCCCTGCTGGAGTCCGCGGGCGCGACCGACGTCGCGGTGGCCGACGACGCGCAGGAGTCGGAGGCGCTGCTCGCGGGGCGCCGCGTCATGAGCACCGCGTTCGAGGCGATGGGCGGTCGCCTCGCCGAGGACATGTGCGTGCCGATCGGCCGGCTCGCCGAGTTCGTGCGCGGCATCGAGGCCATCTCCGAGCGCCGGTCGGTGCTCATCCCGGTGAGCGGCCACGGCGGCGACGGCAACCTGCACCCCTCGATCGTCTTCGCCCACGACGACCCCGACAGCCTGGCGCGCGCGTGGGAGGCCTTCGACGACCTCATCCGGCTCGGGCTCTCGCTCGACGGCACCATCACCGGCGAGCACGGCATCGGGTCGGTCAAGGTGCCGTGGCTCGGCCTCGAGCTCGGGGACGCCGAGCTCGACCGGCAGCGTCGCCTCAAGGCCGTCTTCGACCCGCTCGGCATCATGAACCCGGGCAAGGTCTTCGCGGTTCCCGGCGCCTGAGGCCCGCGGCGCGGGTTTCGTGGAGTCCTGTCGGCACCAGGCGCCGGTGGATCTCCACGACCCTGCGGCTCGGCGGCCACCCACAGGTGACCGGGTTAGCGTGCCGGATGGCCGCCTCGACCCGTCGCCGGCGCCGGTCGCGCACCGCGCTGGCCGTCGTCGCCCTCCTCGCGGCTGCGAGCGCGTGCACCGGCGGAGCCCCGGGTCCCGGGTCCGAGGGCGCGTCTCCCTTGTCCGCGCCGACCTCCGCGCCGACCTCCTCGCTGCCCTCGGCGTCGACGGCGGCGGCCGCGCAGACGCCTCCGTCGACCTCCCCCTCCGACTCACCCTCGCGCTCGGCCTCGCCTGTGCCCCCACCCCGCGCGCACCCCTTCGACGTCGACACGGTGCTCGGCGGCATCCGTGCTCTGGCGGGGATCGGTCCGCGTGACGCGGCGAGCCCGGCGAGCGACCGGGCTGCGGCCTACGTCGCGGGGCGGCTGCGCGCGGCCGGCTACCGCGTCACCCTCCAGCCCGTCGCCGTGCCCGCCGGTGTGTCGTGGGGCGTGCGGGTCCCCGCCGGCACGACCGTGGACGTCGTTGCCGACCCGCCCGGCTTCGACCCGACGCAGCCGCACGTCGTCGTGGGCGCGCACCTCGACACGGTGCCGCAGTCGCCCGGGGCCGAGGACAACGCGTCCGGGCTCATGGTCATGGCCGAGGTGGCCCGGATGACGCTCCAGCAGCCCGGCGCGCTCCCCGTGCGGTTCGTCGCGTTCGGTGCCGAGGAGGCGCGGGGCGGCAACGGCACGCTGTACGCGTTCGGCTCGCGGCACTTCGTCGCCGGACTGGGCGCGTCCGAACGTCGTGCGGTCCGCGGCATGGTCGCGCTCGACCGGGTCGGCGTGCGAGCCGCTGCGGTGCCGGTGTGCCACGTCGGCGGCGCCGACACCTCCCTCGCGGACGCGATCCGTCGCGCGGCGGTCCCCGTC
The DNA here is from genome assembly GCF_056403915.1 of Terrabacter sp. P2_E3. Classification (NCBI taxonomy): domain Bacteria; kingdom Bacillati; phylum Actinomycetota; class Actinomycetes; order Micrococcales; family Intrasporangiaceae; genus Terrabacter; species Terrabacter sp. P2_E3. The sequence goes on along the minus strand of NZ_JBFUEN010000025.1, from coordinate 15,507 downwards.
GCCGCGACCAGGGCGTGCGTCAACAGGGCGAGCGACCACGTGTCGTTCGAGAGGGTCGGCATCCCCGCCGTCCGGCTCGGCAGCGTGCCGTATGCGGCATACCACTCGGCCACCGACGTGCCCACCGTCGTGGACCGGCGGCAGCTCGCCCGCTCGGGGGCCGTCCTCTGGGCGTGGATCCGGTCTCTCCGGTGACCCCCGACGCGCCGCGGATGGACCGCGCCTGGGCTCGGCGCACGCGTTTGGCAGGATGACGTCATGACCGAAGTGGACACGACGGGTGCGTGGCTGAGCCGCGAGGACCTCGACAACGCCCGTGACCGACTGCCGATCCTCTACGTCCACGCCATCCCGGTCCGCGTCGACGACCGCGGCGTCGTCACCCACGTCGGGCTGCTGCTCCGCGCCGACAGCGACGGCGGCATCGGCCAGGAGGTCGTCGGCGGTCGCGTGCTCTACCACGAGCGCATCCGCGACGCCCTGACCCGGCACGTCGAGAGCGACCTCGGTCCGATGGCGCTCCCGCGCATCCCCCTGTCGCCGCAGCCGTTCACCGTCGCCGAGTTCTTCCCGACGCCCGGCGTCACGCCCTTCCACGACCCGCGGCAGCACGCCGTCTCGCTCGCGTTCGTCGTCGCCGTCATGGGTGACTGCCGGCCTCAGCAGGACGCCCTCGACCTCTCCTGGGTCACACCGGAGGAGGCCGCGTCTCTCGCCGTGCGCGGTGAGATGCCCGGCTCGCACGGCGTCCTCGTCCGGCAGGCCCTGGCCCACGTCGGATACCCCGTTTGAGCACCGAGCACGAGGAGAGGGCCCCGGTCGGTGACCGGGGCCTCTCCCTTTCTCGCTCAGGTCGTCACGCGACGGGGGTCACGGGAACACCGTTCCCGGACCAGCGTCGTTGGTGAAGTCCAGCGCCGTGGTCTCGGCGCAGTTGCTCTGACGTCCCGTGAACGTGTTGCTGCCCGTGGCGTAGGTCACGTACCAGGCAACGGTGCTGTCCGCGCTGACGGACACACTGGTGTTGTTGGTCGCCGCCGACTCGGACTGTGCCCCACCGGCGATGCTCTTCGACTCCTTGTACAGCAACCCGCCACTGCCGACGGTGTCACCGTGCAGCTGGCAGTTTGCCAGCGTGTTGTAGAGCCGGAAGGTCACCGTGCCGCCGCTCGGCAGGTTCTTGCCGGCCACGGACGACGCGACGGTGGCGGAATCGTTCGGGAAGACCTTCTGTGCCGTCGTGATCGTTGTCGGAATCTGCCGGACCACCACGTCCTCGTCCGTGTCATTGCACGCGGTGTTGTGGTCGGAATTCAGGGTGTTGGGGCTGTCCCCGCCGTATGCCGCCACCCAGTGGTAGGTACCCGGAGCGTCCGGCGTGAAGCTGACCGGGCCATAGGTGCCGTCACCGCTGACGGGCGTCACGCCCTGTGGGTTGGTCCCTGTGCCTGTTGCGAGCGTGCTGCAGTCCGACTTGTACAGGGTGAAGGTGATCGTGCCGCCGGCCGGGCCGCCTGGGGTCGTCGGGTTGATCGTCCCGTTGGTGCCGATGCCCCCGCTACCCGGTCGGTTGGCCGTGCCGGTCAGCGTTGCCGTGTCCGTCACAGGTTGACCGAAGTCGACAGGCCCTGCTCCGGCCTGAGTGTCGAGGGTCGTCGGACGCGGGTTCACCACGAAGCACTCAGACGTGCTCGTGCTCGGCAGGCCCGTGACGGGGTCGATGCCAGGATCGCTTGAGCCCGGCACCCCGGCGGTCGCGTCGCCCGAGAAGACCGCGCGCCAGCAGTAGCGCCCGGCCGAGGTGACCGTGACCGGATCCGATGTGTAGGTGCCAGATGTGGTGACCGCCTTGGGCGACCCCACCTGGCTGCCGCCACTGAAGCAGTTCGTCGTTGAGGCGAGCGCCAGTGGTCCACAGATGCTCCACGTGATCGTCCCACTGAACGTCGAGATCCCGTTGACGGTGAGCAGCGCGGAGTCGGTGACTCCCGAGATGGTGCCCGAAGCCGGAATGGTGACCGGCGCCGAGATGCTCGGCGCCGTGACAGTCGTCGAGGTGCACTCGCCGAGAGTGCCGAGCGAGTAGTCGAACAGCGTCGCCGTCAGCGACTGCGACGACCGCGTGTCAGCCATGAACGTGTTGAAGCACTTGCCGCCGAGGCCGGTCGCAGTCAGGTTCAGGCCACCCTCGAAGAACTCCGTCGAGCGCAGAGAGCTTCCGGTGCCGTCTTGCTTGTTTGCGGTCGGCCATGGGGTCGAGATCGTTCCGCTGTTGACGGTCGCGCAGGCGTTGTCGTTGGCTGCGGTGGACTTGCAGTCGGCGCCGTGGGCCGAGGCGACCGGGGTGGGGTTCAGCGTGCCGTTGGCGCCGCCGTTCCAGCGGTAGGCGTCAATGTTGCTCACGACACCGCCGTTGGTGAAGGCTGACACGATGAGCAGGTCGCCATCCGTGTGGACTCCGCTGAAGGTTGCGGTGCCGCCGTTGTCGTCACAGCCAACGTTCTGGTCCTGGAGGAACCAGAACGCGACGTTTGCATCACCGGTGTTGGCGTTGCGCTCGAGCGCGAAGTAGAGGATCTGGTCGCCGTTCTGAGCGGTGTACGCCGTGGCGTACGAGTTCATCACGTCGATCTTGCTGTTGACGTTGGCCGAGGCCGTGCACTGCCAGCCACTGATGGGCAGCGTGTCCTTGCTACCCGTCGTGAACGTGGTCTCGTCGCTCGTGTTGAACGTACCGTTGGCATTCGTGACGAAGTCGCGGTCGAAGACCGCGGCCGTGAAGCCGGTCGGAAGCGGGTTCTGCTTCGCACCGGCCGCGGTGAAGATGCTGTTCCAGTCGACGGACTGCGTCGTCCCGCCGACGGTGGTTGTGCTCGACGCGACGACGTCGCCATCGAGCTGGAACGTCTCGTCATGTACCGCGAAGGCTGCCGGCACGTTGCCGGCAAACATCATCGCCGCACCGACCGCGATGCCGGCCGTAATGGCCTTGAGTGTCCGCCTGCGCGAACTCTTCTTGGGTATACCCATGTTGCTTGCCCCTTGAGGAACTGAAGCCCAGTGGTGAGCGCCCGCGCTGCCCCCCTCCGCCGCTCGGTCGCGAGTCAGCCCCCGAGACCTGATGCAGTGCGCCGGGCTCCGTCACCCGTCGCCAGCTCGGCGTCCCTCCCGAGGCGCCCCGGTGTCCGCGTGTCGCCGGCGGCGCCGGCCGGAGCCTGCCACGGCAAGCGCAGCCCTCGGCCGCGAACATCCATATCCGATGGTAGAGACGGGTCTTGATAAACGCAGGTCAATCCGAAATGCTGCGCATTCTCTGGGCATTCCCTCCGACAATTCCCGTCTTGTCGTGACGGCCTCCGAATAGGAACCTCTATATCCATATTTTCACATCAAGGTCCGAAGCGTCGCGACGAGAGCGGATATGTCTGGATGTGGTTGCCGCCAGAGGCGTCTCAGGTCGACCGCTTGCCCGGACCGGGCCGGACAACCGCCCTTTCCTTGGACAGCCCGGCCCTTCCAGATGCAAAAGCGGACACGTTCTCCTTGCTTCAATTCCCTGACAAAAGCCGCTGGCTTCGGGATTCACTCATCGGCCTTCGGCTCATGGCTCTATTTCGTTAACGACAGTGCCGGAGCAGTCACGTCCGGGGCCGCGGACGATCCGTGATGCGGGGCCATCCCCGCGTCGGCCGTGGGCCGGCAGTGTCGTCCAACCCGGATCGGGGGCCGGATCACCGGCACACAGTGGAGACACGAGCACGAGTCGTTCATGGATCGTCCCTCGGGGAAAGAACAGCACGTCGCCCAACCCCTCGAACCCACGTCGCCGCAAGGGCATCGCTGCCCTCACCGGCGTGGCCCTGGCTCTGGGTGTATCCGTCGTCGTGGCGCCCGTAGCACGTGCGGCCGACGAACCCTGGGCCATCGACGGCACCGTCGCCGACGCGGACGCAACGCTGTTGGAGCCACCCGTCGAGCCCTTCGGCAACGTCAAGGACGCCTGCGGGCAGCACCCGCAGGCCGCCCACGAGGAGACCGTGAACGGTGACTGAGCGCCGCCGGCAGTTTCGAGCCGAGCAGTTTCGAGCCGAGGAACGGCCGCGTCCAGGCGAGCCTCTCCGCAAGCCCGATCTCGGCAGGCGGCTTCACCTGCCCGAACGGACAGCGCCTCGTGCTCGCTGCCGTCTCCTACTCGAACATCGTCATGACCGACACGACGAACAGCACGAGCGTCTCCGTGCCTGACACGTCGCGCGAATTCTTCGCCGTCTGAAGGCACTCCGGACGGGCGCATGCCGTGACCGGCCGGGGGGCTCAGTGCTGGTGCTCGAGGAGGTCCTCCCGGCCGGAGCCGAGGACCGTGAGCGGCAGCAGGGTCTTGCCGGTGGGCCCGATCTCGATCTCGGTACCCATCTGCGGGCAGACGCCACAGTCGAAGCACGGGGTCCAGCGGCAGTCGTCAACCTCGGTCTCGTCGAGCGAGTCCTGCCAGTCCTCCCAGAGCCAGTCCTTGTCGAGACCGGAGTCGAGGTGGTCCCAGGGCAGCACCTCGGACTCGCCGCGCTCGCGCGTGGTGTACCAGGCGAGATCGACCGGCACGTCGGCGAAGGCCTCGTCGGCGCAGCGCATCCAGCGCTCGTAGGAGAAGTGCTCGCTCCACCCGTCGAAGCGGCCGCCGTCGCGCCACACGGCCTCGATGACCTTGCCGACGCGGCGGTCACCGCGGGAGAGCAGCCCCTCGACGATGCCGGGCTGGCCGTCGTGGTAGCGGAACCCGATGGACGACCCGTAGCGCTTGTCGGCGCGGATCGCCTCGCGGAGCTTGGCCAGGCGCGCGTCGGTCTCCTCGACGCCGAGCTGCGAGGCCCACTGGAACGGCGTGTGCGGCTTGGGCACGAAGCCGCCGATCGAGACGGTGCAGCGGATGTCGCGGCGACCCGAGACCTGTCGGCCGGTCTCGATGACCTTCTTGGCGAGCTCGGCGATCTGGAGCACGTCCTCGTCGGTCTCGGTGGGCAGGCCGCACATGAAGTAGAGCTTGACCTGCCGCCAGCCGGCGCCGTAGGCCGCGGCGACCGTGTTGATGAGGTCCTCCTCGGACACCATCTTGTTGATCACCTTGCGGATGCGCTCGGACCCGCCCTCGGGTGCGAACGTCAGGCCCGAGCGGCGACCGTTGCGGGTCAGCTCGTTGGCGAGGTCGATGTTGAAGGCGTCGACGCGGGTCGACGGGAGCGACAGGCCGGTCTGGGTGCCCTCGTAGCGGTCGGCGAGCCCCTTGGTGAGGTCGGCGATCTCCGAGTGGTCGGCCGAGCTCAGCGAGAGCAGGCCCACCTCCTCGAATCCCGTGGCGGCCAGGCCACGCTCGACCATCTCGCCGATGCCGGTGATCGACCGCTCGCGCACCGGGCGCGTGATCATGCCGGCCTGGCAGAAGCGGCAGCCGCGCGTGCACCCGCGGAAGATCTCGACGGACATGCGCTCGTGGACCGACTCGGCGAGCGGCACGAGAGGCTGCTTGGGGTACGGCCACGCGTCGAGGTCCATGACGGTGTGCTTGGACACGCGCCACGGCACGCCCGTGGCGTCGGCGGCCGGCGCGACCCGCTGGATCCGCCCGTCGGGCAGGTAGGAGACGTCGTAGAAGGCGGGGACGTAGACGCCACCGGTGCGGGCGAGGCGCAGCAGCACCTCGCGGCGACCGCCGGGCCGGCCCTGGGCCTTCCACTCCCCCACGATGTCGGTGACGGTGAGCACGGCCTGCTCGCCGTCGCCGACGATGGCGGCGTCGATGAACGAGGCGACCGGCTCGGGGTTGAAGGCCGCGTGACCGCCCGCGATGACGATCGGGTCGTCGACGTCGCGGTCGATCGCGTGCAGCGGGATGCCGGCGAGGTCGAGGGCCGTCAGCATGTTGGTGTAGCCGAGCTCCGTCGAGAAGCTGAGGCCGAAGAGGTCGAAGTCACGCACCGAACGGTGCCCGTCGACGGTGAACTGCGGCAGGCCCGCCTCCCGCAGCTGCGCCTCCATGTCGGGCCACACGGCATACGTGCGCTCGGCGAGGGCGTCAGCGCGCTCGTTGAGGACCTCGTAGAGGATCATGACGCCCTGGTTGGGGACGCCGACCTCGTACGCGTCGGGGTACATCAGCGCCCACCGCGTGGTCAGCTCCTCGCCGTCGGGGCCGTGACCGCCGACGTGCCAGTCCTTGACCGTGGAGTTGAGCTCGCCGCCGACGTACTGGATGGGCTTGTTGACCCGCTCCAGCAGGGGCTCGAGGGCGTTGAACAGGGACTCTCCGGGCATCCCGCCATGGTACGTGGGTCTGCCGCTGCACCGAAAACACGGCGAACCGCCCACCCTCGGCCAAGGCCCGGACACGCCGGGGACCCGGACCTAGTCTGGGTGGGCGGAGGTGGAGAGGTGGCGACGGTGCCGACGGCGATCCACGTGGAGGTGTTGCCCGCGCGACTGGGCGACTGCCTCCTCGTCGAGTGTCCGCGCCCCGACGGCAAGACGTGGCGGATGCTCGTGGACGGCGGCCCTCCGGACACGTGGCCCCTCCTCGAGGCGCGGCTGCGCCGCCTCGACCCGGGTGACCGGCACATCGACCTCGCCGTCATCACGCACATCGACAACGACCACATCGGCGGCATGCTGCCGTTCCTCGCGAGCGACCTGGCCGCCGACGTCGGGGACTTCTGGTTCAACGGGCGCCCGCACCTCCCGGTCACGGGGCCCGACCGGCCCCGCAGCGTCGACCAGGGCGAGAGCCTCGTCGCGGCGCTCCGCGGCTCCGATGGAGACCCCCTGGCCGGCGGGGCCGCCGCGCTGGCGTCCCGCACCCGCGCCCTGCCGTGGAACGCCGCGTTCGGAGGCGGGCCGGTCGACACCGGGGCGGCGGGCGGCTTCGTCGAGGCCGCGGTACCGGGTGGGCCGACGGTGACCGTGCTCTCCCCGACGACGAAGCGGCTCACCCGGCTGGCCGACACGTGGTCGAAGAGCCTGCGCGCTGCCCTCGCCGCACCCGACCGCGACGTGGGTCTCGACGTGCTCGGCCCCCTCGACGACCTGCAGCACCTCGCCGAGACACGGACGCCCCAGGACTCCTCGGTGCCCAACGGCAGCAGCATCGCCCTGCTCGTCGAGCATCGCGGGGCGAGCGTCGTGCTCGGCGCCGACGCCTACGGCGGCGTGCTCGCGGCGGCCCTGCAGGGCGTGGCCCGGGCCCGTGGGGACGAGACCCTCAGCGTCGACGCGTTCAAGCTGCCCCACCACGGCAGCGAGGCCAACGTCGTCGCAGCCCTGCTCCGGGCGGCACCGGCCCGGCACTACCTCGTCTCGACGAACGGCGACGTCTTCCACCACCCCGACGACGCGGCCGTGGCCCGGGTCGTGCTCGGTGCCCCGGCCGGACCGACCCTGTGGTTCAACTACCGCACCCCACGCACCGAGCGCTGGGCCGACCCGCGACTCGTCGCGAGCCACGGGCACCACGTCGCGTTCCCCGACCCGGGGCGCGCCGACGCCGGGGCCGTCATCGACCTCCCGGCGCGGCGCTGAGCCTCGGCGTCAGGAGCCGTCGTACATCGCGTCGAGCTCGGCGCGGTGCTTCTCGGTGACGGCCTTGCGGCGCAGCTTCATGCTCGGGGTGAGGTCGCCCTCCTCGACGGTGAGGTCCTTGTCGAGGATGGTGAACTTCTTGATCGTCTCCCAGCGGTTGAGCCCGTCGTTGAGCTGGTCGACGTAGCGCTGGACGAGGGCGTGCGCCTGCGGCGAGGCCACCACCTCGGCGTACGTCTTGCCGTCGAGCCCGACGGTCGGGGCCCATCCGGCCACCGCGTCGGGGTCGAGCGTCACGAGCGCCGTCGCGTAGTTGTGGCCAGCCCCGTGCACGAGGAACTGGCTGACGAAGGGGCACAGGCCCTTGAAGCGGGCCTCGATCTCGGCCGGGGCGATGTACTTGCCGCCCGAGGTCTTGAAGACGTCCTTCTTGCGGTCGGTGACGTAGAGGAAGCCGCGCTCGTCGATGCGCCCGATGTCGCCGGTGTGGAACCAGCCGTCCTCGGTCAGCACCTCGGCGGTCGCCTCGGGGTTGTTGTGGTAGCCGCGCATGACGCCGGGGCCCTTGACGAGGATCTCACCGTCCTCGTCGGCGATGCGGACCTCCGTGCCCGGCAGCGGCCAGCCCACGGAGCCGTACTGGTACGAGCCGTGCTCGGGGGCGTTCACCGTCGTGCCCGATGACGTCTCGGTCAGGCCGTAGCCCTCCTGGACGAGCAGGCCGACCGACCCGAACCAGCGCGCGACGTCCGCGTTGAGCGGCGCGGAACCGCTGATCATGAAGCGGACCCGCCCGCCGAATCGCTCCTGCACCTTGTGCAGCACGAGCTTCGTCGCGAGCGCGTGCCGGCGCTGGAGGCCCGACGAGGGCTGCTCACCGCGGGCCTGCACGTCGCGCAGCTCACCGCCCACCTTGAGCGCCCAGTCGATGAGCTTCTTCTTGACGCCCTTCTCGCCGGCGAACATCAGGGCGATGCGTCCGTGCGCCTTCTCGAAGATGCGCGGCGGGCCGGCCATGAAGGTCGGCTTGATGACGGCCATGTTCTCGACGATCTTGTCCACCCGGCCGTCGACGGCGGTCGGGAAGCCGATCTGGAGCCCGGTCGCGACGAGCATCTTGCCGAACACGTGTGACAGCGGCAGCCAGAGGAACTGGAGGTCGTCCTTGGTGAAGGTGCCGATGGCGTCGATGACGGCGCCCTCGTAGACGACGCTGTCCTGGACGAGGCGCACGCCCTTGGGCCGCCCGGTCGTGCCGGACGTGTAGATGACGACGGCGAGGGACTCGGGGCCGAGCTGGTCGATGCGCGAGTCGACGAGGTCGGGCGTCGCGGCCAGCCACTCGCGGCCGCGCTCGGCGAGCTCGTCGGTGGTGATGACCCAGCCGTCGTCGCTGCCCGGTCCGGTCAGGGCGATGACCTGCCGGACGCCCGGGACCTCCGAGCGCACGTGCTGGAGCTTGGCGACCTGCTCGGCGTTCTCGGCGAAGACGATCCCGCTGCCGGAGTCGGTGAGGATGTAGGCGACGTCCTCGGCGATCGTCGTCGGGTAGACGGTCGTCGTCGCACCGCCGGCGCAGATGACGGCGAGGTCGGCGAGGATCCACTCCACGCGGGTCGTCGACGCGATGGCGACGCGGTCCTCCAGCGCCACCCCGAGGCTGACGAGCCCGGCGGCCCACTGCTCCACGACCTCGTGCGTCTGCCGCCACGTCAGCGTGGTGAGCTCGCTCGACCCCTCCGCGAAGTAGAGGTAGGCCGGCGCGTCGGGCGTGGCCCGGACCCGGCTGCGGAAGAGCGCACCCACGCTGGGAGCGCGTCCGTCGAGGACGTTCTGGTCGACGTCCCGGTCGGCAAGGGCCTGGAGGGGCATGTGGACTCCTTTGTCACTGCGGTTGCGCGTCATCGGCGTCTGCGGGCGACCGCCATGCCGGGATGATGTCAACAATCGTCGTGCCAGTCACGCATCCGTCGGCGTCCACGTCGAAACGTGACCCCTCGGTAACCGGAGGCGGGGCTCAACCCCGCCGGAGGCGACCCGCGACGGGTCGTCCGCCTCGCCGCTGCGACGCCGCGGCGACGTTGCCGACGAGGCCGACGGCGATCCACGAGGCGATGAGCGAGGAGCCACCGCTCGACACGAACGGCAGCGGCAGCCCCGTGACGGGCATGAGCCCGAGGTTCATCCCGATGTTCTCGAAGGCCTGCACCCCCAGCCAGACGGCGACACCGATCGCGACCAGGCGCCCGAACGCGTCGGCGCGGCGCGCCACGACGACGCACCGCACGACGATGAACCCGATGAGCACGACGAGCCCTGCCGCGCCGAGGAAGCCGAGCTCCTCCCCCGCGACGGAGAAGACGAAGTCCGTCTCCTGGAAGGGGATGAACCCGCCCTGGGTCTGGCGACCCTCGAAGAGCCCCTGGCCGCCGAGCCCGCCCGAGCCGATGGCGATGCGCACCTGCCGGGTCTGGTAGCCGATGCCCTGCGGGTCGAGCGAGGGATCGAGGAAGGCGCGCAGCCGGTTGCGCTGGTAGGCCGACAGGACCGGAGTCAGGAAGGCAGCAGCCACGGCCGCCGCGCCGGCCACGAGGACGCCGAGCGTCCACAGGGCCGGGGCACCGGCCGCCGCGATGATGACGACCGCCATGGCGACGAGCACGAGCGCAGAGCCGAGGTCGGGCTGGGCGAGCACGAGGACCACGGGTATGCCGGCCACGACCCACGCGAGCGCGACGTCCCGGTGGCGCTGGCGCAGCCCGCGCTCGGCCCGCTCCGCGAGGAGCATCGCGAGCCCGATCGCCAGGGCCACCTTCATCAGCTCCGACGGCTGCAGGCTCATGCCGCCCGGCAGCCGGATCCAGGAGCGCGAGCCGTTGACGGTCGACCCGAGCGGCGAGACGACGGCCGCGAGCCCGAGGACGGCGAGGACGTAGACGACGGGAGCGACCGCCCGCACCACGCGCACGTCGAGCCGCGTCACCACGGCGGCGCACGCGATGCCGACGCCCAGCGCGACGAGCTGCTTGAGCGGCGCGGTCCCGCCGACCGATGCGCGGGTGGCCGACCAGACGAGGACGACGCCGACGACCGACAGGCCGAGGGCGCCGATGAGCAGTCCGAGGTCGACCCGCAGCCACGACGGCCCGGCGGGGCCCCGTACCGCCCGACGGCCGCCCGCGGAAGGCCGCGTCGGCGGCAGGAGCGGCCCGGCTACGACGGGACGATCGCCGAGAGGATCTCGCGACACCGGACCACGTCCTGGGCCATCTGCTCGACGAGGGTGTCGATCGACTCGAACTTCAGGGTGGGACGCAGGTGCGAGACGAACTCCACCGCGACGCGCTCGCCGTAGAGGTCGAGGTCGGTGCGATCGAGGACGTAGGCCTCGACCCTGCGCTGATGACCGTCGAACGTCGGGTTGGTGCCCACGGAGACGGCCGCCGGGAGGGTGCGGTCGGGGGCACCCTCGTCGAGGCCGAGACGGACGAGCCACCCGGCATACACCCCGTCGGCCGGCACGAGGCCCTCGTGGTCCTGCGAGAGGTTGGCCGTCGGGTAGCCGAGCTCGCGGCCCCGGTGGTCGCCGTGCACGACGGTGCCGGTGACCCGGTGCGGACGGCCGATGATCTGGGCGGCGTGGTCGACGTTGCCGGCGAGCAGCTCGGCGCGCAGCTGCGTCGAGCTCCAGCGCGCGCCCTCGTCGGCCCCCTCGCCGATGTCGTCGAGGGCGATGACCTCGAAGCCGTGCGCGGCGCCGAGCTCGCGCAGCGTGCCGACGTCGCCGGAGTTGCGCACGCCGAAGCGGGTGTCCTTGCCGACGACGACGGCGCAGGCACCGAGGGCGTCCACGAACGTGCCGCGGACGAACTCCTCGGGGGTCTGCTGGGCGAAGTCACGCGTGAACTCGATGACGAGCACCGCGCCGACGCCCACCGACGCGAGCGCGTCCAGTCGCTGCTCGAGCGACATGACGGCAGCCGGGGCGCGGTCGGGGTAGAGCACGGCGATCGGGTGCGGCTCGAAGGTGACGGCCACGGGAAGGGCCCCGCGGTCGGCGGCCTCGCGCACGACGCGCGTCAGAACCTCGCGGTGCCCGCGGTGCACCCCGTCGAAGTTGCCGAGGGTGACGACGGTGGGCCCGAGGTCGGCCGGGATGTCGTCGAGTCCGTACCAGCGCTGCACGGCGACCACTGTAGTGGCCCCGTCGGAGAGGACGTCCGAGGGCTCGGGCACGAGGCTCAGGCCCCCGCCCCGGACGCGGCGAAGACCACCTTGGCCCGGGCGGTCGGACGCGTCTCGTCGAGCACGGCGACGAGACGCCCGTCGGGGTCGATGGCGGCCACCGCGTCGGAACCGTCCACCGCGCTCTGGATGCGCTGGCCGTAGCCGAGGGCGACGGCCTCCTCGGCCGTCACCTCGTGGACGGGCAGCTGCGCCCGGGCCGCGTCGGCGATCGGGAGCAGGGGTATGCCGTCCGGCCCGTCGGTCTCCGACGTGGCCGTGAGGTCGTCGAGCGAGACCGCGGCGTCGAGCCCGAAGCGGCCGACCCGCGTACGCCGGAGCGCCGTCAGGTGGCCGCCGACGCCGAGCGCCTCGCCGAGGTCGCGGGCGAGCGCGCGGACGTAGGTGCCGGACGACACGTCGACCTCGACCTCGACGTCGACGACGTCGATCGGGGGGCCCACCTCGACCGTCGCGGTGCCGGGGCGCACCGAGAGCACGTCGAAACGGCTCACCGTGACCGGGCGGGCCGGAAGGTCGACCGAGTCGCCCTGCCGGACGCGCGTGTAGCTGCGCACACCCTTGACCTTGATGGCGCTGACCGAGCTCGGCACCTGCTGGATGTCGCCCGTCAGGGCAGCGACGGCCGCTGGCAGCGCCGCCTCGAGCGCGGGCACGTCGTCGACCCCGAGCGCCTGGGTCGTCTCACCCTCGGCGTCGTCGGTGAGGGTCGCCATCCCGAGACGGATCGTGGCGGCATACGACTTGTCGCAGCCGACGAGGAAGGTCAGCAGCTTCGTGCCGCGCTCGACGCCGAGCACGAGGACGCCGGTCGCCATCGGGTCGAGCGTGCCGGCGTGGCCGACCCGGCGCGTGCCACAGAGACGACGGGCGCGCGCGACGACGTCATGGCTCGTCCATCCGGCCGGCTTGTCGACGACGAGCAGGCCACCCGAGCGGTCGGTCATCGGGCGTCGACGTCCGCGTCCACCTCGGCGTCCACGTCGTCGCTGTCCTCGTCGTCCGCCGACCGGTCGACCGGCTTGCGGTAGGGGTCGGGGTCGCCGGCGGGCTTGGCGTTGGCCGCGGCGCGGGCCAGCTCCTCGTCCCTCGCCCGCGTCTGGGCCACGAGGTCCTCGAGGTGGGCGGCGCCCTCGGGCAGCGCGTCGGCGATGAACTCGATCGACGGCGTCAGACGGATGCCGATGCCCTTGCCGACGGCCGAGCGGATGCGGCCCTTGTTGGCCTCGAGCACCTCGGCCGTGGCCTGGCGGTCCTCGTTGCTGCCGAAGACGGTGTAGAAGACGGAGGCCTGCTGGAGGTCACCGGTGACGCGGGCGTCGGTGATGGTGACGAAACCGAGGCGCTCGTCCTTGAGCCGGAACTCGAGGTACTCGGCGACGATGACCTTGATCCGGTCGGCGATCTTGCGGGCGCGGGCGGGGTCAGCCATGGCTACCTCTTTCGTGTGCTGTGCGGTCGGGCCGTGACAGCCGGGCCGACGTGGTGTTCACCCTAGTAGCGGGCCGGGGGCCCCGCGCATTCCCACCCGGGCGTCCGCGGGGCGGGTGGGGACCGCCGCGGACGGCGACGGCGCCGACCCCCGTGGGGGCCGGCGCCGTCGGACCGGTCGAGCTCAGGCGCGCGGCTTCTCGCGCATCTCGAACGTCTCGATGACGTCGTCGATCTCGATGTTGTTGAAGTTGCCGAGGTTGATACCGCACTCGAAGCCCTCGCGGACCTCGGTGACGTCGTCCTTGAAGCGACGCAGACCGGTGATCTCGATGCCCTCGCCGATGACGGTGCCGTCGCGGATGATCCGCGCACGGGTCCCGCGCTTGATCTCGCCGGAGCGCACGAGCGAACCCGCGACGTTGCCGAACTTGCTCGACTTGAAGACCTCGCGGACCTCGGCCGTGCCCAGCTGGACCTCTTCGTACTCCGGCTTGAGCATGCCCTTGAGCGCTGCCTCGACGTCGTCGATCGCCTGGTAGATGACCGAGTAGAAGCGCATGTCGACGCCCTCCCGGTCGGCCAGCTCGGCGACACGCTCCGCGGGGCGGACGTTGAAGCCGATGATGATCGCGTTGTCGACCGTCGCGAGGTTGACGTCGTTCTGCGTGATCGCACCGACACCGCGGTGGATGATCCGCAGGTCGACCTCGTCGCCCACGTCGATCTTGAGCAGCGCGTCCTCGAGCGCCTCGACCGAACCCGACACGTCACCCTTGAGGATGAGGTTGAGGGTGTCGACCTTGCCCGCGGCGAGGGCCTCGTTGAGGTCCTCGAGCGAGATGCGCTTGCGGCGCTTGGCGAGGCTCGCCGCACGCGACGCGGCCTCACGACGCTCGGCGATCTGGCGCGCGGTGCGGTCGTCGGGTGCCACGAGGAACGTGTCACCGGCGCCCGGCACCGACGTCAGACCGAGCACCATGACCGGACGCGAGGGACCGGCCTGCTCGACGTTGTTGCCGTGCTCGTCGAGCATGGCACGCACGCGGCCGTGACCGCTGCCGGCCACGATCGAGTCGCCCACGCTGAGGGTTCCCGACTGGACGAGGACGGTCGCGACCGGGCCGCGGCCCTTGTCGAGGTGCGCCTCGATGGCGACACCACGGGCGTCCTTGTCGGGGTTGGCCCGCAGGTCGAGAGCCGCGTCGGCGGTGAGCAGGACGGCCTCGAGGAGCCCGTCGATGTTCGTGCCGTTCTTGGCCGAGACGTCGACGAACATCGTGTCGCCGCCGTACTCCTCAGCGATGAGGTTGTACTCGGTCAGCTGCTGGCGGATCTTGGCCGGGTTGGCGTCCGGCTTGTCGACCTTGTTGACGGCCACGACGATCGGCACGTTGGCCGCCTGGGCGTGGTTGAGCGCCTCGATGGTCTGCGGCATGACGCCGTCGTCGGCGGCGACGACGAGGATCGCGATGTCCGTCACCGACGCACCACGGGCACGCATGGCCGTGAAGGCCTCGTGACCGGGGGTGTCGATGAACGTGATGGCGCGCTTCTCGCCCTCGTGCGTCGTGGCGACCTGGTAGGCACCGATGTGCTGGGTGATGCCACCGGCCTCGCCCTCGGCGACCTCCTCGGAGCGGATCGCGTCGAGGAGCTTCGTCTTTCCGTGGTCGACGTGGCCCATGACGGTCACGACCGGCGGACGCGCCTCGAGGTCCTCGTCCTCCTCGGCCTCGAGCTCGGCGTCGAGGTCGATGTTGAACGAGCCGAGCAGCTCGCGCTCCTCGTCCTCGGGCGACACGACCTCGATCTCGTAGCCGAGCTCGGCGCCGAGCACCTTGAAGGTCTCCTCGTCGAGGGACTGCGTGGCCGTGGCCATCTCGCCGAGGTGGAACAGCACGGTGACGAGCGACGCCGGGTTGGCGTTGATCTTGTCGGCGAAGTCGGTCAGCGAGGCACCACGACGAACGCGGATGGTCGTCTTGCCGTCGCCGCGGGGGACGCTGACGCCACCCAGGCTCGGCGCCTGCATCTGCTCGAACTCCTGGCGCTTCGCGCGCTTGGACTTGCGGCCTCGGACCGGACGACCGCCGCCGCGACCGAAGGCACCAGCCGTCGAGCCACGACCGCCCCCGCCACCGCGGGGACCGCCGAAGCCGCCGGGGCGACCGCCACCGGGGGCGCCGCCGGGGCCACCACCGAAGCCACCACGGCCACCGGCGCCCCCCGGGCCGCCACGGCCGGGGCCGCCGGCCGGGCGCTGGC
>NZ_JBFUEN010000024.1:0-58183 GCF_056403915.1 Terrabacter sp. P2_E3 | reverse complement strand
CCCGTGCCCGCCGGAGCGACCGCCGCCGCGATCAACCTCACCGCCACCTCACCCCGGGCGGCCGGCTTCCTCAGCGCCGACTCGACCGCCACCACCGGCAGCTCCACCGCCAACTTCGCCGCCGGCCAGACCGTCGCCAACCTCCTCGTCGGCCGCCTCACCACCTCCGGCACGCTGACGATCGTCAACCACTCCGCCGGCACCGTGCAGGTCATCGCCGACGTCACCGGTTACGTCACGACCGCGAGCACCGCGAACCAGTGGGCCACGACCGCTCCGACGCGGGTGCTCGACACCCGCGTCGGCACGACATCCAACCCCGTCCGCACCGCGATCGCCGCCGGCGCCTCGCTCACCATCAAGGTCGCCGGCGTCACCGGGTCACCCGTGCCCGCCGGAGCGACCGCCGCCGCGATCAACCTCACCGCCACCTCACCCCGGGCGGCCGGCTTCCTCAGCGCTGACTCGACCGCCACCACCGGCAGCTCCACCGCCAACTTCGCCGCCGGCCAGACCGTCGCCAACCTCCTCGTCGGCCGCCTCACCACCTCCGGCACGCTGACGATCGTCAACCACTCCGCCGGCACCGTGCAGGTCATCGCCGACGTCACCGGCTACCTGCGCTGACGCGGCGAGTCGACCGAGCGAGCCGAGCCGAGCGAGCCGAGCGAGCCGGGCTGAGCGAGCCGGGCTGAGCGAGCCGGGCAGACCGATCGGGTACGTCACGGGTCGGCTCGAGCAGCCAGGTCTACGCTCGGGCTGCCCCCCTCACGACCCGACTGGAGCCCGCATGTCCGAGCACGACGCCCACCGCCCCGGACTAGGGTCGATGCCCCACGAGGGCGGCACCGCCTTCCGTGTCTGGGCCCCGAACGCCGACGCCGTCGCAGTGACGGGAAGCTTCACCGACTGGTCGGGTGACGGCCACGCGATGGTCTCCGAGGACAACGGTCACTGGTACGCCGACGTGGAGGGCGCCGGGCCCGGCGACGAGTACCAGTTCGTCATCACGAACGGCGACCAGCGCCTCATGCGGATCGACCCGCGCGCTCGCGTCGTCACGAACTCGTCGGGCAACGCCGTCGTCTACGACCGCGACGCCTTCGACTGGGGCGGTGACACGTTCGGCTGCCCGCCGCACGACGAGCTCGTCATCTACGAGACCCACATCGGATCGTTCGTCGCCACCCAGGGTGACGTCGGTGACCTCGGTGGCCTGGCGGGCAAGCTCGGCTACCTCGCCGAGCTCGGCATCAACGCCATCGAGCTGATGCCGGTCGCCGAGTTCGCCGGTGACTACTCCTGGGGCTACAACCCGTCCAACCCCTTCGCCGTCGAGAGCGGCTACGGCGGCGCCGACGCGCTCAAGGCCTTCGTCAAGGAGTCCCACCGGCACGGCATCGCCGTCATCCTCGACGTCGTCATCAACCACTACGGCCCGAGCGACCTGTCCCTCTGGCAGTTCGACGGCTGGAGCGAGGACGGCAAGGGCGGCATCTACTTCTACAACGACGAGCGCTCGTCGACCCCATGGGGTGACACCCGCCCCGACTACGGCCGCGAGGAGGTGCGCGCCTACCTCCACGACAACGCCCTCATGTGGCTCGAGGAGTTCCACCTCGACGGGCTCCGTTTCGACGCGACCCTCTACGTGCGCACCATCGACGGTCTCGGCAGCGGCGACCTCCCCGAGGGCTGGGACCTCATGCGCTCGATCACGACGACGATCCGTGAGCGGCATCCCGACAAGATCCTCATCGCCGAGGACCTCCAGTCCGACCCGGCGATCACCTCCTCCGACGAGGGCGGCGCGGGCTTCCACGCCCAGTGGGACACGAGCTTCGTGCACCCGGTGAGAGGGCTGCTGACGGCCGTCGACGACGCGGAGCGCTCGATGACCCAGCTCGCGGACGCCCTGCGTGGCAACGACGAGCCGTTCCGGCGCATCGTCTACACCGAGAGCCACGACGAGGTGGCCAACGGCAAGCTCCGGGTCCCCCACGAGGTCGACGGGGATGACCCGAGCGGCTGGGCGGCGCAGAAGCGCGCGACCCTCGGCTTCGCCATCGCCCTGACGACGCCCGGCATCCCGATGCTCTTCCAGGGCCAGGAGTTCCTCGAGGACGAGTGGTTCCGCGACGACGTGCCGCTCGACTGGGAGCGGGCCGAGCAGTTCCGCGACATCGTGCGGCTCGGCCGTGACCTCATCCACCTGCGCCGCGACGTCGACGGCGTCTCTCGCGGCCTGCGTGGCGAGGGCTTCGAGGTGCTCCACCTCGACGACGAGGCCAAGGCCCTCGCCTGGGCACGGCGCTCCGGCGACGACGTCGCCGTGGTCGTCGTCAACGCGAGCGCCGAGGCGCGCGACATCACGACGGGTATGCCGTCCGCCGGGCCGTGGGTGGTCCGCTTCAACTCCGACGCGGCGACCTACAGCGCCCTCTTCGCGGGCCACGAGACCCACGACGTGGACGCGGTGGACGAGCCCCTCGACGACCAGCCGGCGAGCGGCACCGTCTCGGTAGGCGCCTACACCCTCGTCGTGCTCACCCCCGCCTGACGCACGCGTCCCGGGGCGTGGCCCGTAGGGACGTCAGCACCTCGTAAGGCTCTCGTCATGGTCGGGCCATCCCGGACCCGGTGCACTGGAGCCATGACACGACGTCCCTGGATCGCCGCCACCGTCGTGCTCGGGCTCGTCGCGCTGGCCGTCGGTCTCGTGCTCTTCCAGCCGTGGCGGCTGCTCACCCGCAGCGTCGTCGACGAGCCGGTCCCCGTGGCCGTCGCGACCGCCACGACGGCCGGCGGGGGCACGGGGCCGACCACCGGGCATACGCCCCCGGCCGCACCAGCGGCTCCGCACGTCCTCGGCCAAGGGCGCTTCGTCGACGGGGAGCACGCCACCTCCGGCACGGCCCGGGTGCTCGAGCTGGCCGACGGCACGACGGTCCTGCGGCTCGAGGGCTTCTCGACGAGCGACGGGCCGGACGTCGTCGTGTGGCTGACCGACCAGCCTGCGGGAGGGGACGACTGGCATCGCTACGACGACGGCCGGTTCGTCCCGCTCGGCGACCTCAAGGCCACGGACGGCAACCAGAACTACGCCGTCCCGGCAGGCACGGACCTGTCGGGCCTGACCTCGGTCGTCATCTGGTGCGACCGGTTCGACGTCGCCTTCGGATCGGCACCAATCCGGTCCGCATGACGTCTCCGAACCACGGTTGACGGCTGCCGCCGCACTGAGGGGTCCGGTGGCAGCCGTCTCCGGCGGGCGCTGACGCGCCGCCGATGCGCGGGGGGACGCGCACGGAGGCCCACCTGACGAGTGTCGTCAGGTGGGCCTTGTCCGTGTCTCCCGGCGCTGCCGGGGGCGCTCAGCGGAGCGGGTTGAAGGGCGCGAGCTGCTCGGGCGCGCGGCCGGTGACCATCTGCTCGGCGAGCAGGCGGCCGGTGACCGGGCCGAGGGTGATGCCCCACATGCCGTGGCCGCCGGCGACGAAGACCTTGGGGTTCTTCGAGGCGCCGATGAGCGGGAGCCCGTCGATGGTGCAGGGACGCGAGCCCACCCACTCGTCCTGGCGGTGGTCGAGGTCGGCTCCCTGGAGCAGCGGGCGCGCCGACTCGACGATGGCCTTGATGCGGCGCGGGTCGAGCGCGGCCTCCGGCTGGCGGAACTCCATCATGCCGGCGACGCGGAGGCGGTCACCGACGGGCGTGCAGGCGACGCGCGCAGCCGGGAAGTAGACGGGGCCGTTGGGCAGGTCGTCGACGGCGACGCTGAAGGAGTAGCCGCGGCCGGCCTGGACCACACGCGTGACGCCGAACTCCCGCGCGAGCTTGCCGAGCCACGCGCCGGTCGCGACGACGACCGCGTCGTAGTGCTCGGCCTGGCCGAAGTCGTTCGTCACGAGCACGCCGGTCGGGGTGTCGGTGATGCGCGAGACGGCACTGCCGGTGACGATCTTGCCGCCGCGGGCGGTGACCGAGTCGGCGAGCGCGGCGACGTAGGCGCCCGGGTTGATGAAGCGCTGACCGTGCAGCACGATCGCGGCGCCGATCTCGTCGGACAGGGCCGGCTCGATGGCACGGGCCTCGTCGCCGCTCAGGACGTCGAAGGTGATGTCGCCGCCGGAGGCGTGGATGTGCTCGATCTCCTCGAGCAGGGTCTGGCGCTCCTCGGCCGTGCGGTAGGCGGCGGTGAAGGACTTCGCCTCGTAGGTGTCGGCGTCGACCCCGCCGGCCTTGAGGAGGTCGAAGCTCTGGAGCGAGAGATCGTTGACGGGCACGAGGGCCCCCATGGCCTTCTTCCACGCCGTCATGGTGCTGTGGCGCGTGAAGCCGGTGACGAAGCGGAGGAAGTCCGGGCGCGCGCTCGGCGGCACGTAGACGGGCGAGCTCGGGCTGAGGACGGCGCGCAGGCCGTACTTGAGCACGGCGGGCTCGGGCAGCGGCGTCGCGATGCCGGGCGTCAGCCAGCCCGCGTTGCCCCAGGACGCGCCGGCGGCCACGCCGTCGCGGTCGATGACGGTGACCTCGACGCCACGCTCCTGGAGGAACCAGGCGGTGGCGAGACCGACCATGCCGGCGCCGACGACGGCGACGCGCTCGGGGACGGGGGTACCGGCGGGGGTCACAGCGGCCATGCGATCGACTCCTGGGTCTGGTGCTCGGGTGGTGCCTTGCCTCCATGGTGGGGCCGCGCGTGAACGGGCCCATGGTGCTGCGCTGCCAGTGTTTGCGATCCTTGTTGTGCTGGGAGCACCACACAGGGCCACAATGGTCGTATGCCGTCCACCCCGTCCCGCTCGACCCGACGGTCCGCGACCCGCACCTCGTCGACGACCCCGGTCGGCCTGCCCATCGCTCAGCTCGTCGGCACCCTCGGCGGCGGCCTGCTCACGGTGGTCGTCGACGTCGGAGGTCCGACGGTCGACGACGTCACGCTCGCCGAGCCCGGCTCGGGCGTCTTCGGCCAGGCCGGCGACCTGCTCCTCGGCGTCGGGGTCGAGCGGCCGGCCGAGGCGGCCGCCCTGCTCGAGGGCGCGGCGGCCGTCGACTGCGGCGCCGTCGTGCTGCGGCGGGCCGCGGCCCGCAACCAGCAGGTGCGCGCCGCGGCGGCCCGCTTCCGCGTCAGCCTCGTGGAGCTCGCCGACCACGCGTCGTGGGCGCACGTCGTGTGGCTGCTGCGCGGTGTCCTCGACCGCGCGGCGAGCGGACCGGCGGTGCGCGCGGAGGGCCCGGTGCTCGACGAGCTCTTCGCCCTTGCCGACGCGTGCGCGGCCCTCGTCGCGGCTCCCATCACCATCGAGGACACCCAGTCGCGGGTGCTCGCCTACTCCTCGACACAGGACGTCGCCGACCCGGCGCGCGTCTCGACCATCGTCGGCCGGCGGGTGCCCGACGAGGTCATCGCCAACCTCCGCGGGCGCGGGGTGTTCCGCCGGCTCGCGCGCTCCGACGAGCCCTTCTTCGTCCCGGCCGGGCGCGGCCTGCGGGCCCGCGTCGTCGTACCGGTGCGGGCCGGCACCGAGTGGCTGGGCTCGATCTGGGCCGTCGTCGACGAGGAGCCACCCGAGCAGGTCAT
The DNA here is from genome assembly GCF_056403915.1 of Terrabacter sp. P2_E3. Classification (NCBI taxonomy): domain Bacteria; kingdom Bacillati; phylum Actinomycetota; class Actinomycetes; order Micrococcales; family Intrasporangiaceae; genus Terrabacter; species Terrabacter sp. P2_E3. The sequence continues at coordinate 52,599 of NZ_JBFUEN010000024.1, read as the reverse complement.
GGGCTCGCTCGCCCAGACGGCGTCGGTCGTGGCCCTGCACCTGCTGCGCCTGCGGTCGCAGGCCGACCTCGCCCGACGGGTCTCGGCCGACCGGCTCCGGGCCGTGCTGAGCGGCGACACGCTCGAGGCCGAGGGCTGGCTGCCGGCGCCGCCGTGGCGGGTCGTCGTCCTCGCCGGTGCGCACCGGCCGCGCACCGACCCGACCGGTGAGGGCGCGCCCCGTGACACCGAGCACGAGCTCGACGTGTGGGAGTCCGCTGCTCGGCGCCGCTCGTGGCGCCAGCCGCTCCTCGCGATCTTCGACGGCGTCGCCCTGACCCTCGTGCGAGACGTGCCCGGCGACGCGTCCCCCGGCACGTGGGAGTGGCTGCTCGGCGTCGTCGAGGAGGTCGCGGGTGTCACGCCGACGGCCACGGCGAGCGCCGGCGGCCGGGTCTCGCGCACCGTCGACCTCGACCGCTCGCGACGCGAGGCCACCGAGGTGCAGCGCCTGCGCGACGTCGGCCGCGTCTCGGGCACGACCACGACGGTCGAGGACGCCTGGGCGGCCGTCACCAACGCCCGCGCCCTCGGAGGCATCTGGACCGAGGAGCTGCTCGGTCCGGTCGCCGCCCTGCGCGAGCACGACGAGGCCCACCACACGGCCTACCTCGAGACGGTCGCGGCGTGGCTCGACCACCCGGGCGACCCGCGGGCGGCCGCGGCGCGGGTCCACGTGCACCCCAACACGCTCCGCTACCGGATGCAGCGCCTGTCCGGCGTCGTCGAGCTCGACCTGCACGACCCCGAGACGCGTCTCGCCCTGCGCCTCCAGTTGCGCGCACTCGGCCACTGAGGCGAGCCGCCGGCGCTAGCGTGGCGTCGTGGGCGAGCAGGAGGCGGACGAGCAGGACGAGGTGACGACCGGCGGGCAGCAGTGGCTCGCACCGGACGAGTTCCAGCGGATCTACGGTCCGCAGCACCCGTGGACCCCCGCCGAGGTCCGGGACCTCCTCGCCGGGCTCGACGTGCCCTGGTGGGTGGCCGGCGGCTGGGCCCTCGAGGCCTTCACCGGCGTGGCCCGCGACCACGAGGACATCGACGTCTCGGTGCTCCGTCGCGACGTCGGCGCGATCCGAGCCCACCTCGAGCCGCACTGGCACCTGTGGTCCGCCGGCGACTCAGGCCTGCTGCACCTGCGGCCCGGACGGGAGGTGCCCGAAGACTCCGGCCAGATCTGGGTCCGCGAGCACGCGCTCGCCCCGTGGCGCGGGGAGATCCTGCTCAACCCGGACGTCGACGGACGGTGGCAGTTCAAGCGCGACCCCTCGCTCGTGGTGTCACTGGACGATGCCACGTGGGAGCGCGACGGTGTGCGCTACCTGCGCCCCGAGCTCGTCCTCGCCCACAAGGCCGCCTCGCCACGCCCCAAGGACGACGCCGACCTCGAGGCCGCGCTCCCCCTGCTCGGTGCCGCCCAGGTGGCGGTGCTCCGGCGAGTCGTCGACGCCCAGCCGGCCGGCCATCCGTGGCGGGCTCGCCTGGACGGGGTTCGAGGCGGCGCCTAGGCAGGCGCCTCGCCCAGGTGGACCGTGCCGTCGGCGTCGACCCGGAAGTTCGGGTTGTGCACGAGATCCCAGCGGAAGCCGTCCGGGTCGGCCACGCACGCACTGACCCCACCCCACTCGCGCTCGGTCGGGGCGGAGACGGAGGTCGCGCCGGCAGCCAGCGCGGCGGCATACAACGCCTCGACCTGGCCGACCTCGGTGACGTTGTGGCCCAGCGACACGGGTGGCGCCGAGGAGCCGTGCGCGACGTCGCCGTACTCGCTCGGCATCTGCGCGACGTCCCACAGGGCGAGGAGCACGCCGGGGGCACCCTGGACGAAGGTGATCTCCGGCAGGTGGAGGACGGAGCGGAAGCCGAGCCCGTCGACGTAGAACGCGCGGGAGCGCTCGACGTCGCGGACGCCGAGGGTGATGGCGGTGATCTCGGGTGGGTTCGTCATCCCGCCACGATAGGACCGGCCACCGACGTCGCCGAGCCGTAAGGACCGGATAACCACCTCGTCATGGAGTGCACGACCGGGACGGGATTGACTCGGTGGTGAGCCGGTCAGGGTGACCGGACGAAAGGTGGAAAGCCATGTCTCACAAGCTGACTCGCAGGACCATCCGGTCTCTCTGTGTCGCCGCGGTCGCCCTCCCCGCCCTCGCCGCGGGCACCTCCGCCCAGGCGGGCGGCGTGTCGGGGCCGGCGTTCTACGTCGACCACGAGCTCTACCGGACGGTCGCGACGCCGACCGACCTCAGCGGCACCGGCGCACCCGCGCAGTCGTGGGACACGATCTACAGCTTCGGCGCCGTGCAGCGCAGCGTCGCCACCGCGGCCCCCGGCGACCCCGGCTACAACGGCGGGCGCTGGCAGGTGCACGCCGTCTCGCTGACGAGCACGTATGCCGCGGCGCTGGCGGCCGGCGACCGCGACGGCAACGGCGTGCTCGACGCCGCGGACGAGGTGCAGGCGGCCATCGGCGCCGGAGCCCTCGTCGACGGCGGCGTCGTGAAGTACTTCGTGTGCACGGTCAACCCCGTCCCCCACGGCCGGGCCTGACCACCACGTCCAACCACCGGGTAGCAGTCGGGGGAGGAACACCGTGTGGTGCGCCTCCCCCGACGATCTGACCGGTTTACCCCCAACTTTCCGTCGAGATCAGTGCCCGCCACCCAGAAGGTCGCGCACCTCTGACTCGCGATACCTCCGGTGCCCACCAAGGGTCCGGATCGAAGTCAGCTTTCCTGCCTTGGCCCACCGCGTGACCGTCTTCGGGTCCACACGGAACAGGGCCGCAACCTCGGCAGGAGTCAGTAGCTTCTCGGTCTCGTGTCGATCCTGAGTCGTCATTGTCATATCCCCACCACCCTGTCGCTAGGTGCAGCGACACGCATGCGCCCCAATCGGGGCTCAGTAAAGCAAGGGTAAAGTCTCGGCCAGTCTAATGGCGGTTAAACACTGAAAAGAGTCAAATCGTCCCGCTTCCGAGACACAAGGTGTATACGCCCGACCGGCCGCCCGGAAGCGTACCCGCGACCCCTGACGGTCCGTGGCGGACCCCCGAGCAACCCCCGAGCAACCCCCGAGCGACCTCCGGCCGGTCGGCCCGCTTCGAGCAGGTGCGACGCGCCGCCGATCAGGGGGTGGGGCGGGCGCAGGATTTGCCTCACTCATGTAGCGTTAGCACCACGAGAACACACACATTCCCGGGGCCGCTACGCGGACATCGAAGAACCACCCGGTTCTCCGAGGAGCGATGCCGTCCCGGCACGACGCACGAGGGGGTCACGCCATGGGGCGCGGCCGAGCCAAAGCCAAGCAGACCAAGGTCGCACGGCAGCTCAAGTACTACACACCTGACACGGACTTGAGCGCGCTGGAGCGTGAGCTGCACGGGCCGTCGCAACGCGACGTGTCCAACCAGCCACGATCCGTCGACGACGACGAGTACGACGAATACGGGAAGTGGGCCTCGGGCGGGCGCTGAGCCTGCCTTCCTCTTCCGTCTGCACCTCGTGCGTCGGGTGTTCACACCCGGCGCGCGATCGGTGCTGCCCTCGAGGCGCCTGAGGCTTCCGCCCACGCGGCGAGAGCGTCGGGGTGACGCATCGATGCCCGCACACCCTCCGGGGTGCTGCGGGCTTCGTCATGCCCGCGTCCGCCGGGCGTATGCCGTGTGCCGCGGTACTCCCGTCGGGTCGGGTGTGCCGCCCGGCCGGGTCCCGCGTGACCGCCCGGGCTCAGGCGGTCGGGTGCTGCCCGACGACCTGCACGGCGCCGCCGTCGACGCCCTTGGCGCCGCGCACGATCTCGGCGTCACCGGCGACGAGGCCGTCGGCGTGCGCCCGCTCCTCGGTGGCGACCTCACCGAGACGCCACGCACGGATGCCGCGGGCCTCGCTCAGCTCGATGGCGCGCTCCGCCTGGGCTTCGGGAAGCACCGCGACGAAGCCGATGCCCTGGTTGAGGGTGCGCTCGATGTCGGCCTGCGGCACGCGGCCGAGGTCCTGCACGGTGCGGAAGACGGCAGGCGGGGTCCACGTCGAGCGGTCGACCCGGGCGAAGGTGCCGCTCGGGAGCACACGGGCGAGGTTCGCGGCCAGGCCACCGCCGGTGACGTGGCTCAGGGCGTGCACGTCGACACCCTCGGCGGCGATGAGCTCGAGCAGCGGCTTGGTGTAGATGCGGGTCGGCTCGAGCAGCTCCTCGCCGAGGGTGCGGCCGAAGTCGTCGACGTGCCGGTCGAGCTGCCAGCCGGCGCTCGCGATGACGCGACGCACGAGGCTGTAGCCGTTGCTGTGCAGGCCACTGCTCGCGAGGGCGACCACGACGTCTCCGTCGGCGACGCGCTGGGGACCCAGCACGGCGGAATACTCCACGACGCCGGTGGCAGCGCCGGCGACGTCGTACTCGTCGGGTTCGAGCAGGCCCGGGTGCTCGGCGGTCTCGCCGCCGACGAGGGCGACCCCCGCCTCCTCGCACGCGCGGGCGATGCCGCCGACGATGGCGGCGATGCGCTCCGGGACGACCTTGCCCGTCGCGATGTAGTCGGTCATGAAGAGCGGCTCGGCGCCGCACACGACGATGTCGTCGACGACCATGCCGACGAGGTCGAAGCCGATGGTGTCGTGCACGTCGAGGGCCTGGGCGATGGCGACCTTGGTGCCGACGCCGTCGGTGCTCGTGGCGAGGATCGGGCGGGTCATCCGGGCGATCGCGGTCGCGTCGAACATGCCGGCGAACCCGCCGAGGCCACCGACGACCTCTGGTCTGGTGGCGCGCCGCACCGATGCCTTCATCAGCTCGACGGCCTTGTCACCTGCCTCGACGTCGACTCCGGCCGAGGCATACGTGATGGGGGCATCGCTCACGGGCCCCAGCCTACCGGCGCCAGAGGGACGCCCGGTCCGGCGTCCAGCCGACCGCCCGCCGGAGGGCGGTCAGGGGTGCTGGAGGGCGTTCTCGCCGCCGAGGCCGACCCCGAGGGTCACCCCGTCGACGTCCACCGAGCGGTCGTGGCCGGTGCGCACCGTCAGCGGCAGCGTCTCGAGGACGTGCTTGCCGATGCGACCGTCCTCGGGCAGCTCGATGGGGTACTTCCCGGTGAAGCACGCGGAGCAGAGCTCGTCGGCGGGCTGGTTCGTCGCGCCGATCATGCCCTCCTCGGAGATGTAGCCGAGGGAGTCGGCGCCGATCGAGGCCCTGATCTCCTCGACCTTGAGGCCGGTCGCGATGAGCTCGGCCCGCGTCGCGAAGTCGATGCCGTAGAAGCACGGCCACTGCACGGGCGGCGAGCTGATGCGCACGTGCACCTCGGCCGCGCCGGCCTCGCGGAGCATGCGGATCTGCGCCCGCTGGGTGTTGCCGCGCACGATCGAGTCGTCGACGACGACGAGGCGCTTGCCGCGGATCGTGTGCTCGAGCGGGTTGAGCTTGAGCCGGATGCCGAGCTGGCGCAGGGTCTGCGACGGCTGGATGAAGGTGCGGCCGACGTAGGCGTTCTTGACGAAGCCCTGGCCGAACGGGATCCCCGACTCCTGCGAGTAGCCCACGGCCGCAGGCACGCCCGACTCCGGCACACCGATGACGAGGTCGGCGTCGACGGGGTGCTCGCGCGCCAGCACCCGGCCCATCTCGACGCGGGCCTCGTGCACGACCCGGCCGCGGATGACGGCGTCGGGGCGGGCGAGGTAGACGTACTCGAACACGCAGCCCTTGGGCTGGGGCTCGGCGAACGTGTGCGAGCGCAGGCCGTCCTCGTCGATGACGATGAGCTCACCGGGCTCGACCTCGCGGATGACGGCGGCGCCGATCGTCTGCAGGGCCGCGGTCTCGGACGCGACGACCCAGCCCCGCTCGAGGCGGCCGAGCGCGAGGGGACGCACGCCCCACGGGTCGCGGGCGGCATACAACGTCGTCTCGTCCATGAAGACGAAGGAGAACGCGCCCTTGAGCTTGGGCAGCAGCTCGAGGGCGGCCTGCTCGGGGGTGCGGTCCTCGTCGGCCGCGAGCAGCGTCGTGACGAGGGCGGTGTCGGAGGTGTTGCCGCGGGCGAGCTCGCCGGTGATGCGGGTGCCGCCGAAGTGCTCGTCGACGAGGGCCTTGAGCTCGACCGTGTTGATGAGGTTGCCGTTGTGGGCCAGGGCCAGCGTGCTGTGGCCGGTGCCGCCGAGCGTCGGCTGGGCGTTCTCCCACGTCGAGCCGCCGGTCGTGGAGTAGCGCGTGTGGCCGATCGCGATGTGGCCGCGGAGCGAGCTGAGCGCGGTCTCGTCGAAGACCTGCGACACGAGGCCCATGTCCTTGTAGACGAGGATCTTCTCGCCGTCACCGGTCGCGATGCCGGCCGACTCCTGACCGCGGTGCTGCAACGCATAGAGCCCGAAGTACGTCAGCTTCGCGACGTCCTCTCCGGGAGCCCAGACGCCGAAGACCCCGCAGGCGTCCTGCGGGCCTTTCTCGCCGGGGATGAGGTCATGGTTCAAACGACCGTCGCCACGTGCCACAGCGCCAGTGTCGCACACGCCGGTGGGCGACTCGTCCGCGGTTCACGACCGCAGCGGCAGCTCGGCGAGCACCTCGTAGCGCGGCCGCCGCCCCCGCCCCTCACCGAGGTGGGACTCGACGAGCGCGAGGTGGTCGACCCGCCAGGCCGGCCCCTCCCAGGCGTCGAGCGCGCGGATCCAACGGGTCGCCTCGGTGGGGCGGTGGAAGCGGCCGAGCGTCAGGTGCGGGTGGAAGCGCGTCCCGTCGGGCGTCGCCCCCGCCGCCGTCGACGCACGGCGTATGCCGCCCGCCACCGCTCCGAGGTCACCGCGGACCTGCTCCACGCCCGCCCAGAGCACGCGGGCGGCGTACGGGTTCGGGAAGGCGCCGGCCCCCGCGAGCTGCAGGACGAGGGGATCGCGCCGTGCTGCGGAGCGCCCGAGCGCCTCGGTGAGGTCGTCGAGGCGGGCCTCCGGGACGGCGCCGAGGAAGGCGAGGGTGACGTGCCACTGGTGGCGGTCGGTCCAGCGGATCTCCGGACCCGCCTCGCGCCGCGGCTCGACGTGCGCCTCGAGGTCGTCGAGCACGTCGTCGGGAGGGACGACGGCGACGAAGAGCCTCACGGTGTGGAGGCAGCGCCCGAGGCGATGAGGGCGTCGACGTCGTCGATGCCCCACGCGGCGAGGGCGGCGCGGGTGTCGGCGCCGGGTGTGGACGGTGGGGTGCCGAGTGCGGCCGGGGTGCGCGAGAAGCGGGGCGCCGGGGCCGGCTGGACGAGGCCGTGGTGCTCGACGTAGGTGCCGCGCGCGGCGAGGTGCGGGTGGCCGGGTGCCTCGGCGTAGCTGAGGACCGGCTCGACGCACGCGTCGGTACCTTCGAGGGCAGCCGTCCACTCGTCGCGGGTGCGGCTGCGGAAGGTGTCGGCGAGCAGGGCGCGCAGGGCGGGCCACGTGCGCGGGTCGAGGCGGTCGGGCGCGGTGTCGGTGAGACCGGTCAGGCGCAGCAGCTCGACATAGAACGCGGGCTCGAGCGGACCGACAGCGAGCCAGCCACCGTCGCTCGTCTCGTAGACGTCGTAGAAGGGGGCGCCGGTGTCGAGGAGGTTGGTGCCGCGGCGGTCGGACCACAGCCCGGCGCCCACGAGGCTCATGACGAGCGAGGAGAGGTGGGCGGTGCCGTCCACGATCGCGGCGTCGACGACCTGTCCGCGGCCGCTCGTGCGGGCCTCGAGGAGGGCGGCGAGGACGCCGACGACGAGGTAGAGGGCTCCTCCCCCGAAGTCGCCGACGAGGTTGACGGGGACCTGCGGAGGTCCGCCGGCGCGGCCGATGGCGTGCAGCGCGCCGGTGATGGCGACGTAGCCGATGTCGTGCCCGGCGGCGTGGGCGAGCGGGCCGTCCTGCCCCCACCCGGTCATCCGGCCGTAGACGAGGCGTGGGTTGCGACCGAGGCAGTCGGTGGGCCCGAGCCCGAGCCGCTCGGCGACACCGGGCCGGTAGCCCTCGAGGAGCACGTCGGCCTGCTCGACGAGCGCGAGCGTCGTCGCGAGACCGTCGGGATGCTTGAGGTCGAGGGCGACGGAGGGGCGGCCGCGGCGCAGCAGGTCGCCCTCGGGCGACAGCGGGACGGGCAGCGAGCCCTCACCGGGCCTGTCGATTCGGATGACGTCGGCGCCGAGGTCGGCGAGCAGCATCGCCGCGAAGGGCGCGGGGCCGATGCCGGCGAGCTCGACGACGCGGATGGCGGCAAGGGGTCCCGTGCGCGCGGCAGGTGCGCCCTGGGCGTCCGGCACGCCCTCGGCGTGGCCGACCGGCGGGGTCACGACTGGTCGCGACCCGACCGGTCGAGGAGGATGCCGAGGACACCGGCCAGGCCGGTGCCGATGAAGGCGCCGAGGGCGCCGATGTAGAGCGCGCCCGTGGTCGTCGTGTAGCCCTGCACCTCGTCACCCACGATCGAGATGGCGGCACCCACGATGAAACCCAGCACGGCGCCCGTGATGAGGAAGCGCTTGAAGTTGGGGATGCGGGGACGCTCGGGGCGGGTGGTCGGCGAGGGCTGGGTCACGAGTCCAGCCTAAGCGAGGTGAGCGGAAGCAGGCCGTCGAGGTGGGCCCGCTGACCGCTGGCCCGGACCCGCGCCCCGTCGAGGGCCGCCTCCCAGGCCAGGTCACCGACGGCGAGGCGCAGCCACGTCGCCGCGTCGGTCTCGATGACGTTGGGCGGCGTGCCGCGGGTGTGGACCGGGCCCTCGATGCACTGCACCGCGCCGTGCGGGGGGACGCGCACCTCGACGGTGCGGCCGGGGGCGATGGTCGCGAGCTCCTCGAGCGTGTAGCGGACCGCCGTCGCCGTGGTGCGGCGGTCGGCCTCCCAGCCCGCCTCACGGCAGGCAACGAGGGCGGCATGTCCCTCGGCGACGGGCGTACGGCGGCGTGGCGGCATACCTCGCAGGCTATCGGCGTGCGCCGACGGCCGACCGACGCCCTCAGCGCAGGCGGGGGATGACGTCGGCGACGACCTCGTCGAGGACCTCGCGGGTGGTGTGGAAGGGTTCCGTCGTGCGCGGCCAGTGGGTGATGACGTCGGTGAAGCCGAGGGCCGCGGCGCGGCCCACGGCGTCCTCGAACGCGGCAGCGCTCGACAGCGAGAAGGTCGGAGCCGAGTCGAGGTTGAGGTAGCGGCCGAAGCCCGCGGCGTCGCGGCCGGCGACCTCGAGGGCGGCGTCGACCCTCCGGCTGTGACCGGCCACGAGCTCCCACCACTCGTCGTCGGTGTCGGCGGTGCCGCCGTAGGTCATCCAGCCGTCGCCGCGCTCGACCGCCAGGCCGATCGACTTGGGGCCGTTGGCCGCGATGACGAGCGGCACCCGGTTGCCGGTGTCGCCGCCGCGGACCGGCCCGGGGAGGGTGCGCACGTCGCGGGCGGCATAGAAGCGGCCGTCGACGGTGACGTGGTCGTCACGCAGGAGGCGGTCGAGCAGGTCGGTGAACTCGGTGAAACGGGCGACGCGGTCACGGAGCGTGAGGTCCTCGCCCATGATCCGTGAGTCGAGGTCGCCGCCCGTGCCGATGCCGAGGAGGAACCGTCCGCGCGAGATGTCGTCGAGGGCCAGCACCTCGCGCATGAACTGCACCGGGTGGTGGTTGTTGGGCGACGACACGAACGTGCCGAGACCGATGCGCTCGGTGACGGCAGCGGCCGCGGCGAGCGTCGGCACCGCGGCGAACCACGGCGACTCGGGCAGGCCGCCCCACGTCACGTGGTCGAAGGTCCAGGCGTGGTCGAAGCCCATCTGCTCGGCCGCCCGCCACATCGGCTCGGCCTCGGACCAGGGGTGCTCGGGCAGGATCGCCAGACCGAATCGCATCCCCTGACGGTAGTCCAGAACCGTTGTCGCCGACGGTGCCGGGCCGTAGCGTCGGAGAGGACAACCCACGCCCGCCGAAGGAGCAGCCATGTCCAATCTCGTCGTCCACTTCGAGATCCACGGCTCGGACCCCGCGCGCCTCGCCGACTTCTACGAACGGCTGCTCGGCTGGTCGTTCCAGCAGTTCGGCGACATGCCCTACTGGGCCATCGACACCGGCGACGAGGCGGCGAGTCAGGGAGGCGTCGGCCACGGCATCAACGGGGGCCTGACGCAGCGCCAGGGCCCCGCACCCGAGATCGGCGGGGCCGTCAACGGGGCCAACCTCGTCATCGCCGTCGACGACGTCGACGGCCTCTTCGCCCAGGGCCTCGAGCTGGGCGGGTCCGAGGCCCTCGCGCCGGCCGACATGCCAGGCGTCGGGCGCCTGGCCTACCTCCACGACCCCGACGGCAACGTCTTCGGCCTCATCTCCCCGGTCCTGTCCGACGGCACCACCGCGATGGGGTCGTGACGCCACTGCCACCTACGCTGGTCGCGTGACGCCAGCCCGAGGATCCGACCCCGCTGCACCGTCGTGGGCTACCCCACCGACTGCTGCCCGCACTCTCGCCCTGGATCTCACGTGAGCGCGGGATCGACTGCGGCACAGCACGTCTCGCTCGAGTGGGACGAGCGCGGCGGCGTCACGGTCCACATGGACGGCTCGCCGCAGTCGCACGTCCAGCCCGACGACCCGACCCTGCTCGTCTTCGAGTACATCCAGCACCTGGCGCTCGCCATCGACACCATGCCGCCGGGCCCGCTCGGCGTCACGCACGTCGGCGGCGCCGGACTGACGTTGCCGCGTTGGGTCGAGGCGACCCGTCCGGGCTCGCCCCAGATCGTCCTCGAGCCGGACGAGGCCCTGACCGACCTCGTCCGTCGCGCGATCCCCCTGCCCCGGCGCCACCGCATCCGCGTCCGCCCGGTCGACGGCCTGACGGGCGTGCGCGCGCTCAGGTACGACTCCGCCGACGTCGTCGTGACGGACGCCTACGCGGGAGGGCGCGTGCCGGCGGAGCTCGTCGGGACGGCATACGCCCACGAGGTGGCGCGCGTGCTCAAGCCGACGGGCATCGCTCTCTGGAACCTCGCCGACGAGCCCGGGATGCGCTGGGTCGCAAGGGTGGTCGCGACGGTGGCCACGTCGCTGCCGCACATCGCGGTGACCGCGACGCACGAGGTGCTCAAGGGCCGACGGTTCGGCAACTCGGTGCTCGTCGCCAGCGCGTCGCCGTTGCCGGCGGAGGCGCTGAGGCGGGACGTCGCCCGAGCCAATCTGCCGACCGGGCTGCGTGAAGGCGCGGCACTGACGCGGCTGGTCGCGGGCGCAAAACCCTTTGACGACAGGGGAATGCAGAGCCCGCCACCTCCCGAGGCCGGGAGGTGGCGGGCGCGTTGACGAGCTGAAGCCGGGAGCTCAGGAGCCGAAGACCGCCGGGAGCGTGAACTCGTGCGCCGACGTGAGCTCGGCGACCGAGACGGAGAAGTGGCCGACGACCTCGAGGTCGCGCCCACCGGTCACGCCGATGCGCGCGTGCGGCACGTCACCGAGCATCGCCTCGAACTCGGCCGCGTGACCGGCCGGCACCGCGACGAGCGCGCGGGCGCTCGACTCGGAGAAGAGCGCCGTGAAGGCGTCGAGGGGGTTGCCCTCGGCGTCCGCACCGATCGCGTCGAGTCCGTCGACGGTGACACCGACGCCGTGACGCATGCACGCCTCGGCGAGGGCGATGGCGAGACCACCCTCGGAGAGGTCGTGCGCGGCCTCGACGATGCCGGTGCGCGCCGCCTCGACGAGGACCCGACCGAGGGCCTGCTCGGCCGCGAGGTCGACCTTCGGCGGGAGCCCGCCGAGGTGCTTGTGGACGACGTGCGCCCACTCGGACCCGTCGAGCTCGTCACGCGTCGTGCCGAGGAGGTAGACGTGCGCGTCGTCGCTGCGGAAGCCCGAGCCGGAGCGCTTGGAGACGTCGTCCATGACCCCGAGCACGCCGATGACGGGCGTCGGGTGGATCGCGACGTCGCCGGTCTGGTTGTAGAACGACACGTTGCCGCCCGTGACGGGGATGCCGAGGAAGCGGCACCCTTCGGCGATGCCGCGGATGGCCTCACGGAACTGCCACATGACGCCGGGGTCCTCCGGCGAGCCGAAGTTGAGGCAGTCGGTGACGGCGAGCGGGGCGGCGCCGGCGGTCGCGACGTTGCGGTAGGCCTCGGCGAGCGCGAGCTGCGCACCGGCATACGGGTCGAGCTTGGCGAAGCGGCCGTTGCAGTCGGTCGACACGGCGACGCCGCGGCCCGTCTCCTCGTCGACGCGCACGACGCCCGAGTCATCGGGCTGCGCGAGAGCGGTGTTGCCGAGTACGTAGCGGTCGTACTGGTCGGTGATCCACGACTTGTCGCAGAGATTGGGCGAGCCGAGCAGCGTCAGCAGCTGCGCCCGGATCTCCTCGCCCGTCTGCGGCTTGGCCAGCTCGGCCGTGCCCGCGGCGTTGAGACCGTCGAGGTATGCCGGCCGGGCCAGCGGGCGGTTGTACGTCGGGCCCTCGTGGGCGACCGAGCGCGGCGGCACGTCGACGATGACCTCGCCGTGCCAGGTGATGACGAGGTGGTCGCCGTCGGTGACCTCGCCGATGACGGTGGCCTCGACGTCCCACTTCTCGGTGATGGCCATGAACTCGTCGAGGTGCTTCGGCTCGACGACGGCCATCATGCGCTCCTGCGACTCCGACATGAGGATCTCCTGCGGCTGCAGGCTCGCGTCGCGCAGCGGGACGAGGGAGAGCTCGACCTGCATGCCGCCGTCACCGTTGGAGGCGAGCTCGCTGGTGGCACAGGAGAGCCCGGCACCGCCGAGGTCCTGGATGCCGTCGACGACGCCGGCCGCGTAGAGGTCGAGACAGCACTCGATGAGCACCTTCTCGGCGAACGGGTCGCCGACCTGGACGGCGGGGCGCTTGGTCGGGCCGCCCTCGTCGAAGGTCTCGGACGCGAGCACCGAGACGCCGCCGATGCCGTCGCCGCCGGTCTTGGCGCCGAAGAGGATGACCTTGTTGCCGGGACCCGACGCCTTGGCGAGGTGGATGTCCTCGATGCGCATCGCGCCGACGCAGAGGGCGTTGACGAGCGGGTTGCCCTGGTAGCAGTCGTCGAAGACGACCTCGCCGCCGATGTTGGGTAGGCCGATGCAGTTGCCGTAGCCGCCGACGCCTGCGACGACGCCCGGCAGGACGCGCTGGGTGTCGGGGTGGTGCAGGTTGCCGAAGCGGAGTGGGTCCATGACGGCGATGGGGCGCGCACCCATCGACATGATGTCGCGGATGATGCCGCCGACGCCCGTCGCGGCGCCCTGGTAGGGCTCGACGTAGGACGGGTGGTTGTGCGACTCGACCTTGAAGGTGACGGCCCAGCCGTCACCGATGTCGACGACGCCGGCGTTCTCACCGATGCCGACGAGGAGCTTCTCGCGCATCTCGTCGGTGGTGTTCTCGCCCCAGAGGGAGAAGTGGATCTTGCTCGACTTGTAGGAGCAGTGCTCGCTCCACATGACGGAGTACATCGCGAGCTCGGCGATGGTCGGACGGCGCCCGATGATCTCGCGGATGTTGGCGTACTCGTCGACCTTGAGGCCGAGCTCGGCCCACGGCTGCTCGACGTCGGGCGTCGCCGCGGCGTGCTCGACGGTGTCGAGGAGGGGCGCGGTCTGGGTGTCGCTCATGCGGTGGCTGCGCTCTCGAGGGTCTGCTTGATGATCGAGGTGAAGAAGCCGCGACCGTCGAGGCTCGGGCCGTAGCCCTCCTCGACGGCGTGCTCCGGGTGCGGCATCAGGCCGACGACGTTGCCGCGCTCGTTCGTGATGCCGGCGATGTGGCGGTAGGAGCCGTTGGGGTTGCGCCCCTCGGCGTCGGGGACGTAGCGGAAGACGACCCGGCCCTCGCCCTCGAGCGTGTCGAGCGTCTTCTCGTCGGCGACGAACCCGCCCTCGCCGTTCTTGAGGACGATCGTGATCTCCTGGCCGGCCTCGAAGTCGGACGTCCAGTCGGTGGAGGCGTTCTCGACGACCAGCCGCTGGTCGACGCAGTTGAACTTGCGGTGGTCGTTGCGGATCAGCGCGCCGGGGAGCAGGTGGCTCTCGGTGAGCACCTGGAAGCCGTTGCAGATGCCGAGGACGGGCAGGCCGCCCCGGGCCGCGGGCACGAGGGCGTCCATGACCGGCGCGAAGCGTGCGATGGCGCCGCACCGGAGGTAGTCGCCGTAGGAGAAGCCACCGGGCAGGATGACCGCGTCGACGCCCTTGAGGTCTGCGTCGCCGTGCCAGAGTGGGACGGCCTCGCCGCCGCACTCACGGACGGCGCGCGCCGCGTCACGGTCGTCGAGCGAGCCGGGGAACGTGACGACGCCGATCCTCACTGCTCGCCGTCCTCCGCCTCGTCGGGCTCGCCGTCGGCGTCCTCTGCGGGAGCGTCGGCCTCGTCGGCAGCGCTCTCGTCCGCCGCGCTCTCGTCGAGCACGTGCACGGAGACGACGTCCTCGATGACCGGGTTGGACAGCAGGGTCTCGGCGGCCTCACGGGCCGCGGCGAGGTGCTCGTCCGTGACGTCACCGTCGACGGTGAGCACGAAGCGCTTGCCCTGACGGACGTCGGTGAATCCGTTGAACCCGAGCCGCGGCAGTGCGCCACCGACGGCCTGCCCCTGGGGGTCGAGGATCTCGGGCTTGAGCATGACGTCGACGACGATGCTTCCCATCAGTGGTGCTTCTCCCTGCGCTGGATGGGGGATGGAGGCGTCCCGAGGGACGGCCAGAGTCTATCGGGCGCCGTGCAGGCCACCGGACAGCGTCTCAGCGCGACTGCAGGGCGTCGAGCGCGACGGCCATCGCCATGCCGACGCGCCAGTCGATGGGCTTGCCGTCGGCGAGCGCCGGGAGGGTCACGTGGTAGACGTCCTTGACGCCGACCTTCTTCGTCGAGCTGAGCGCGACCGACCCGTCCTGGGCGGCGAAGTCGAAGTGGAAGAGGAAGGGCACGGGGATGTCGCCGACGACGGGGACGATGTCCCAGAGCCTGCGCACGACGGCGACCTTGGCGTTGCGCTCCTTGCCGACGAACTCGCGTCCGTCGGGGAGGCCGAGCGTCCACGTCGAGTTCACGAGCGAGGCCTTGAACTGCTTCTTGAACCAGCCGATCGGCTGGCCCTGGCTGTCGGTGACGTCGTATCCGGAGCTCAGGTCGATGCGCTTGCGGGCCTTGAACCCGAAGAGCGGGTGGGTCTTGGCCGAGTCGGTGTAGAAGGTCACCTGCTCCTTGGCGGCCATCCGCTTCTGCTCGGCGAAGCACAGCAGACCGAGCTCCTTGCCGAACTCGTCCTGACGGACGATCTCGTAACGGTTGACCATCATGGTCAGCTTCTGGCGGAGGAGGTAGCGCTCGGCAGGGGCGTCGGAGGTGGCGTCGGCGACGGGCTCGGTCATGAGCCCAGCGTCCCACAGCGGCACCGCGCGACAGCGTGCGTATGCCGCCGGGCTCGGGAGGTGCCGACGCTCGCCGGGTGCCGGAAACGCATACGACAGCTGCCCTCCGGGCTGGGTGGGACGGACGGCTCAGACGGGCGCGAGCCGGGCGTGGAGGTGCATGTCGTGCCATCCGTCGGGGTGGAGCAGGGCTGACCGGCGGGTGCCCTCGAGATCGAAGCCGTTCCTGACCGCCACACGACACGACGGCTCGTTGAGGACCGAGTGCATGAGCTCGACGCGGTGGAGCCCGAGCTCGAAGAGCCAGTCGGTCATGGCGGTGAGCGCACGTCCGGCCACGCTGCGACCGCGACCCTCGGGCAGCACCCAGTAGCCGACCTCGGCGACACCTTCGTCCAGGTGCAGGACCGGGAGACCGACCCTGCCGACGACGACACCTGCTTCGACGACGGCCCACTCGGCCCCGGTCTCAGCCTGCCAGCGGTGCCACGCCCGCCCGCGGACCCACTCGAGGGCCTCCTCACGCGTCAAGGTGCGACGGTGCCAGCGCTCGATGGCCGGGTCGGCATACGCCCGGACGAGCACCTCGGCGTCGGCCTCGACGAACGGTCGCAGGCTGAGCCCCGCGCCTGCGTCGATGACCGGCTGGGGCTGACCACTGACCGCGCCGGCAGGGACGGCCACAGGAAGCGACGACATGCGCCCATCCTCGCAGGCGGCACCGACAGAGGCACCGAGGCGGGAGAAGCATTGGAGCACAAGTCAATTCGATGTGGACAAGCATTGTCGGTCGCACGATCTCCATCTAGAATGGAACACATGTTCGGACGTGCGACGGATGCAGACGTGTGGAGAGCCGACCCGCTCGGCGACTCCGTCGACACGTCCGCCGCCACGTCCGCCCTGCTGCGAGAGGTGGCAGGCCTCGACGGTCGTGACCTCGACGACGCCGACCTCATCTCGGCCATCGACGCCCTCGAGCGGGCCAAGGCCGCGTGCGCGGCGGCCCAGGCACGGTTGACGACGCGCTTCGTCGAGTCGCAGGCACGCACCGCGACGCGTCTCCGGGCGGAGGCGCAGGCGTGCTCCGACGCCGGCGACTTCGGCGGCTGGGTGGCGGCACGCGACCGGGCGCGCACCCTCGAGCTCGAGCGGGTGCCGTTCGAGACGCCGGGCCGTCGCCCTGGTCCGTCGCGGTCCGATCGCCGGACGACGCTGTCGCGCACCGGGGTGTCGGCGCAGGTCGGCCTCGCGCGTCGGGAGTCACCGTCCCGGGGCGCTCGACTGGCGAACGCGTCGGTCGCCCTCGTGCAGCACCTGCACCACACGCTGGAGGCGCTGGGCGCCGGCGTCCTCAACGAGCGTCGCGCCGAGATCGTCGTGCGCTGCACGAGCCACCTCGACCCCGAGCTCAGGACGAAGGTCGACAGCGAGGTCATCGGGGCGCACCTCGACCTGTCCGACCCCACTGCGCCGGGCGGGGTCGGCTCCTGGGGTGACCGCGAGCTCGAGCGTCGCCTTCGCGCGTGCGCCGACCGCCTCGACGCGGCGGCCGCGGTCGAGCGGTGCCGCATCGCCGAGGGCGAGCGGCGGGTCACGATCCGACCGGTCCCCGACGCCATGGCTCTGGTCACTGCCCTGCTCCCCGTGGCCCAGGCCGTCGCGGTGCATGCCGCCCTGACGCGGGCCGCCCTGTCCGGCAAGGCAGCAGGCGACGAGCGCGGCAAGGGCCAGCTGATGGCCGACGCGCTCGTCGAGCTCGTCACCGGACAGTCCGTGGCCGACGACGTCCCGGTCGAGGTGCAGGTCGTCATCACCGACCGGGCGATGCTCGCCGGAGACGAGACCCCCGCCCACGTGCCCGGCTACGGCCCGGTTCCGGCCGGCTGGGTCCGCGAGCTCCTCACCCGGCATTCCGAGACGGAGACGGACGACCGTGCGGACCCCGCCACGACCGCGCTTCGCGCCGGACAGTCGCGCCCCGGACAGTCGCGCCCCGGACAGGCCGACGCCCCGTCGGGCGTCCCGCCTGACTGCCGCGGCTCCAACGACTCGGAACCACGCCATTCCCCGAACGAGCACACCGCCAAGATCTGGGTGCGTCGACTCTTCACCCACCCGTCCAGCGGGACCCTCGTGGCGATGGACAGCGCCCGGAGACTCTTCCCGGCAGCCCTCCGCCGCTTCGTCGTCGCGCGTGACGGCACGTGCCGCACGCCCTGGTGCGACGCGCCCATCGCGCACGCCGACCACGTCGAGCCGCACGCCGACGGCGGTCCGACGAGCGCGGCCAACGGCCAGGGCCTCTGTGTGCGCTGCAACCTCGTCAAGGAGGAGCCGGGCTGGTTCTCGGAGGTGCTGCACGACGGACTCGGTCCCACCGACGCTCGCCCGCACACCGTGCGCACCACGACGCCGACCGGGCACCGCTACGGCTCGACTGCTCCCCCGCTGCTCCCGATGCCGCCACCTGCCGCTGCACGGCCACGAGCGGACCGGCGGGCGCGCGACGGGCAGGCCGAGGTCATCCGGCTCGACCTCTACCGGCGCGCCGACCTCGCGGTCGAGCTCACCGGTTGACCGTCAGAGCACGAGCTTCATCCTCGGCGCACTCGTCAGGACAAAGCCGAGCCGTTCGTAGAGCCGTCGCCCGTCGGGAGTCGCGCTGAGATCCACGCGGTCCGCATCGATCGATCGGGCCCACTCGACCACGTCGCCGACGAGGAGGGTGCCGATTCCGTGCCCGCGATGCTCCGGCACGGTGATGACGTTGGCGAGCCGCACCGTGCGGCCGCGAGCGCAGTGCGGGTTGGGAACCCCGAGCTCGAGCGTGCCGACCGCCGTCGCGACGACGACGCCGTCCACCTCTACGACCGGGAACCGAGCCGTGGCACCGTCATCGACGACGCGAACGAACCAGTCCCGCGCCGATTGCGCCCAGCCCTCACCCAAACCGCCCTCGTCGCCGCCCTCGTCGCCGTCGCCGTCGTACACGAGCGCCCACAGCGAGAGCAGGCGCGCGAGATCGGACTCGGTGGCCGGACGGAGACGTCCCACCGACGCGCCGGCCCGGTCGCCGGTCAGAAGGTCTCTCCGGTCAGGCGCTCGTAGGCCTCGACGTACTTCGCCCGCGTCTGGTCGACGACGTGCTGGGGCAGCTCGGGCGGAGGCCCACCCGCCTTGCGGTCCCAGCCCGACTCGGGCGAGGTCAGCCAGTCGCGGACGAACTGCTTGTCGTAGGACGGCTGCGGGTGTCCGGGCTCCCACCGCTCCGCCGGCCAGAAGCGCGACGAGTCCGGGGTCAGCACCTCGTCGGCGAGCACGAGCCCGCCCGTACCGTCGGACGACAGGCCGAACTCGACCTTCGTGTCGGCGATGAGGATGCCGCGCTCGGCGGCGATCTCGTTGCCCCGCGCGAGGATCGCGCGCGTCAGGCGCGACACCTCGGCCGCGACCTCGGCACCGAGCTCCGCCTCGACCTCGTCGGGCGCCATCGGCAGGTCGTGCTCTCCCACGGGCGCCTTGGTCGTGGGCGTGAAGACCGGGTCGGGCAGCCGCGAGCCGTCGACGAGCCCGTCGGGCAGCACGACACCGGAGACGGATCCCTTCTCGCGGTACTCCTCGAGCCCCCCGCCGGTCAGGTAGGCCCGCGCGATGGCCTCCACCTTGAGCATGTCGAGCCGGCGCACGAGCACCGCACGTCCTGCGACGGCGTCGGGGACCTCGGTCGAGATGACATGGTTGGGCACGAGGTCGGCGAGCTGGTCGAACCACCACAGCGACAGCCGGGTCAGCACGGCGCCCTTGTCGGGGATCTCCGGGGACATCATCCAGTCGTAGGCCGAGAGCCGGTTCGAGGCGACGAGCAGCAGCTGGTCCTCGACCACCTGGCCGTCGTCACCGACCGGCGCGTAGAGGTCACGCACCTTGCCGGAGTAGATGTGCTCGTAGCCAGGCAGGTCGATCGGTAGGTCGGTCACGCGCACAGCCTGCCACCTGCCCAACTGATCGGGCAGGGTGCGCTCGGGGGGAACGGGCAGGTTCACGACAGTGCCTCCTTGAGGGCATCGATCTCGATCACGGTGGACAGGCTCTGACGGGCCCGGTGGAGACGGGACTTCACGGTCCCCTCGGAGACACCGAGCGCGCCGGCCGCCTCGGCGATGGAGCAGTGCGACCAGACGACCAGCTCGATCGCCTCGCGCTGGACCTGCGGGATGAGCCTCAGGGCTCGGCGCACCTCGCTCATCTGCAGCTCGTCGTCGACCCGCTCCGCCGTCGATCCGGCGTGGTCGGGCGAGACGGCACCACCGGAGTCGCCCTCGATGCGCCCGTGCAGCAGTCGCTGCCGCCGCGCCGTACGTGCGGCGTTGGCGCACTCCTGCCCCGCCATGACGAGCAGCACGGCCCGCGCCGTCTCGGACCGCAGCGCGTCCACGGTGCCGGCACGAGCCCGTCGCCAGACGGCGGTGAAGGTCGCCTGCACCACGTCCTCGGCGGCCGCCCAGGACGCCGTGCGCCGGAACGCGAAGTTGTAGACGGCGTCGCAGTGTCGCCGGTACAGCTCGGTCAGCGCCGCATCGTCGGCTCCCGCCAGCCGCGACCACAGCACGCGGTCGTCCGCCGCCATGGCGGCAGCGGACCTCGGCTCTCCTCGGCTCGTGGTCGTGGTGCTCATGCCCAGGAGAGTCCGGCTCGGCCGGAACGGTTCGCCTCAGCCGACCGTGATCTCGCCGCGCTCGGCGCGGAGCGCGATGTCGGAGCGGTGGTGCGACCCCTCGAGCTCGATGACCGCGACGGCGTCGTATGCCGCCTGGCGCGCCTTCGACAGGGACGGCGCCACCGCGACGACGTCGAGCACACGCCCGCCTGCCGAGACGAGCGCACCCGACCCGTCGAGCGCCGTGCCTGCGTGGAGGACGACGGTGCCGGGCACCTCGGCCGCGGCGTCGAGCCCGGTGATGAGGTCGCCGGTGCGGGGTGACGCGGGGTAGTCCGAGGCTGCGATGACGACGACGACCGCGTGGTCCGACGACCAGCGCAGCCGGCCGAACTCGCCGAGCCCACCCGTGGCCGCGGCGAGGAGCAGCTGCGCGAAGGGCGTCTCGAGGCGGGCGAGCGAGGCCTGCCCGTCGGGATCGCCGAAGCGCGCGTTGAACTCGATGACCCGCGGTCCCCGCGACGTCAGGGCCAGGCCGACGTAGAGCACCCCGACGAAGGGCGTGCCACGGCGGCGCATCTCGTCGATGGTCGGCTGGGCCACGCGCCGCACGATGTCGTCGGCGAGACCGTCGGGCGCCCAGTCGAGGGGCGAGTAGGCGCCCATGCCACCGGTGTTGGGTCCGGCGTCGTCGTCGCCGACGCGCTTGAAGTCCTGGGCAGGCGCGAGCGCGACGACGGTCTCGCCGTCGCTGATGCAGAAGACCGACACCTCGGGCCCGTCGAGGAACTCCTCGACGACGAGCCGACCGTCGGGCTTGGCGAGGCAGGCTCGCGCGTGCTCGACGGCCACCTCACGCGAGTCGGTGACGACGACGCCCTTGCCGGCGGCGAGACCGTCGTCCTTGACGACGTGCGGTGCGCCGAGCGCGTCGAGGGCGGCCTCGACCTCGTCCATCGTCGTGCAGACGTGGGCCAGGGCGGTCGGCACGTCGGCCGCGGCCATGACCTCCTTGGCGAAGGACTTGCTGCCCTCGAGACGGGCAGCCTCCGCAGAGGGCCCGAAGACGGCGAACCCGGCCGCACGGCATACGTCGGCGACGCCCGCGACGAGCGGGGCCTCGGGTCCCACGACGACGAGGTCGACGTCGTGCTCACGGGCCAGCGCGGCTACGGCAGGGCCGTCGAGGATGTCGACGGGGACGCACAGCGCGGTCGCGTCGATGCCCGGGTTCCCCGGCGCGGCGATGACCGCGTCGACCTCGGGGTCGGCAGCGACAGCCTTGACGAGAGCGTGTTCACGGGCGCCGGAGCCGAGGACGAGAACCTTCACGGCGCCCACCCTATTGGCTCACCGGGCCGGCCCTGCCACGCTGTCTCGATGCCCGACACCCATCCGGCACCGGACCTCCTCGGACTCGTCAAGCACCTCGCCTACGTCGAGTTCGGATACCGACCTCTACCGCGCGGCCTGGCGGCACGGCGAGGGCATCATCGCCCTCGGTCTCGACACGATGGGTCGCGTGCCGCACTGGCCGGAGGAGCGCGCCCATGTCGACGTCCGCTTCGTGCTCGGTCACCTCGTCGCCGAGACCGCACGGCACGCGGGGCACGCCGACATCCTGCGTGAGCAGCTCGACGGGGCGGTCGGACGCTTCCGCGACCGCGACAACATGCCCGGGGTCGACGCCGCCTGGTGGGCCGCCTACCTCACGCGCGTCCAGGCCGCCGCAGACGCGCACCGCTGAGGCCGCCCCTCAGCCGAGCCGCTCGAGCAGTCCGGCCCGCACCCGGGGCCACTCGTCGACGAGGATCGAGTGGACCGCCGAGTCGCGCCACGAGCCGTCGGCCCGCCTCACGTCGCGCCGCGTGATCCCCTCGAACGTCGCGCCGAGCTTGAGAATGGCGGCCCGCGAGCGCGCGTTGACGACGTCGGTCTGGATCTTGACCCGCCCGAAGCCGCACGTCTCGAACGCGTGCGCGAGCAGCAGGAACTTCGCCTCCGGGTTGACCTGCGTGCCCCACCAGCGCGAGCCGTACATCGTCCAGCCGAGGTGCACGTGCTCGCGGTCGGTGTCGACGTCGCCGAGCGAGCTCGACCCGACGACGGTGCCCGCCGGGCCGAGGTCGCCGTCGGCGACGAGCCTGATCGTGTATGCCGTCCGGCCCGTCCCGTGGGCACCGCGCGCCGCGACGGCGGCCGCCACGAGGGCCTCGGTCTCAGCCACCGACGTGTGCGGTCGCATCATCACGAAGCCCTGCTCGTAGCACCGCGGGTCGGAGTAGACGGCGAACAGTCCGGGGGCGTCGTCGGGGGTCGTGACGTCGAGGCGGACGAAGCGGCCGACGAGCGGCGCGCCGGTGGGCGGGACACAGACCTCGATGGGCATGAACTGACAGTAGACTTGATGGTTCCCGCGCCACCCGGCGCGTCCCTCAGAGTCCTTGGATGTCAGTGAGCACTTCGAACGCATCGTCCCAGCGGACCAGCGCGCCCGGATCGCGGGGCGCCTCGCCGGTGTCGACCAAGAGCATCCCCGACGAGCTCGCGCGCGAGATCGCGGTCGAGCAGGCCCACGTCGACCGCGTCCACGAGGAGCTGGAGAAGGCCGGCGTGCGCGCCGACAGCGTCCAGGCCGAGGGCCTGGCTCGCAGCCACTTCGGCCGTCAGGTCGAGGTCGGCGACGCCGAGGGCGCGGCCCTCTTCGAGCGCGACGCGCTGATGTTCCACGCCGCCAAGCGACGCACCGCCCTCGACACGCAGTACGAAGGCCTCGTCTTCGGGCGCCTCGACATCGACCACGCGATGCTTCGTGCCGCGGCGGTCGAGTCCAACGGCAACGGCCACCGCCCCGCCGACGGCAGCTCGGGCGGGGACCGCGAGATCCGATACATCGGCCGCCTCGGCGTCCGCGACGACGACTACGAGCCGCTCGTCATCGACTGGCGCGCCCCGGCCGCCTCTGCCTTCTACCGCGCGACCCCGACGCAGCCGATGGGCGTCCTGCGCCGCCGCGTCCTACGCAGCCGCGGCACCGTCGTCATCGGCATCGAGGACGACCTCATGGTCCCCGAGGCTCCCGACGACCTCGTCATCGTCGGTGACGGTGCACTCATGGCCGCCCTGACCCGCAGCCGCGGCGAGCGGATGCGCGACATCGTCGCCACGATCCAGGCCCACCAGGACGAGGCGATCCGGGCCAGCGCCCGCGGCATCACCGAGATCACGGGTGGCCCGGGCACCGGCAAGACCGTCGTCGCGCTGCACCGCGCGGCCTACCTGCTCTACTCCGACCGCCGCCGCTTCGAGTCCGGCGGCATCCTCGTCGTCGGCCCGTCCGGCGCTTACACCGCCTACATCGAGCGTGTGCTCCCCTCGCTCGGCGAGGACAGCGTCATCCTGCGCGCCCTCGGCGACGTCCTCGACGTCGTGCACACCGAGCGGTTCGACCCGCCGGCCGTCGCGCGCACCAAGGGATCGACCCGCATCCGGCCCCTGCTCGGCGCCGCCGCCCGTGGCCGCGTGCCGGGCACGCCGACCGAGTTCCGCGCCATGGTCGCGGGCCGCCCGGTCCGCCTCGAGATGCGCGAGCTCGACCGCGTGCGCGCCCAGGTGCTGCGCCAGCACCAGCGCAACACGGGCACGGCCGCCGCCCAGGACGCCCTCGGCGAGGCCGCCTGGACCTCCCTCGGCATCACGGGCGACCGGGAGGCCAAGGAGGAGTTCCTCGACAAGTGGGAGGACCACCTCGACGTCGAGGCGTTCATGCAGGTCTGGTGGCCGCAGGTCGACCCCCGCGAGGTTCTCCTGTGGCTCGGCGACCCCGAGCTCGTGCGCCGGCACGCCCGCGGCACCCTGCGCGACGACGAGATCGAGCCCCTGGCAGCCTCGTTCCGGCTCGCGCTCGAGACCGGCACGTGGTCGGTGGCCGACGTCGCGCTCGTCGACGACATCGCCGCCCGCGTCGGTCCCGTGCAGGAGGCTCCCAAGGAGGAGCGCGGCTTCTACGAGATCGAGGAGCTCGACGACCTCAGCCAGTACGGCGTCACCGAGGTGCAGCCCGTCGTCAGCGCGGCGCGCGACGCCGGTGCCCCGCGTGTGCTCACCGACCCGCGCGACAAGCTCCTCGCCGGGCGCATCGGCAAGCCCGACGAGTACGCCCACGTCCTCGTCGACGAGGCCCAGGACCTCTCGCCCATGCAGTGGCGGATGATCGGCCGTCGCGGTCGGTATGCGTCGTGGACCGTCGTCGGCGACGCCGCCCAGGCGTCGTGGCCCGACGCCGCCGAGGCCGCCGCCGCGCGCGAGGAGGCCTTCGGGTCGCAGGCGCGCCAGCAGTTCCACATGGACACCAACTACCGCAACGCGCGCGAGATCTTCGACTACGCCGCCGAGGTCGTGCGCCGCGAGGTGCCGGACGCAGACATCCCCCAGGCCGTCCGCGAGACGGGCATCGACCCCGTGGAGGGCGTCCTCGGACCGGACGCCCTGGCCTCGGTCCGTGCCGCCGTCGAGTCGCTGCTCGAGCAGGTCGAAGGGGCCATCGCCGTCATCACCCCGGCCGTGCACGCCACCCTTCTCGAGCCGGTGGCCCAGCTCGGTGAGGGACGCGTCCAGGTCATCGACCCGATGTCGACGAAGGGCCTCGAGTACGACGCCACCGTCGTCGTCGACCCCGACGAGATCACCCGCGAGTCGCCCGGCGGGATCCGGGTGCTCTACGTCGCCCTGACCCGTGCGGCGCACCGGATGACGATCCTGGCCTGACCCGCGCGGAGCGGTGGCGGTCCTCGCCCTCCGGCCTCCCGGACGAACCGACGTGATCGGTTCGTCCTGATGTCGGGGCCGTTCGGCGCAGACTTCGCCGTCTCGACGGTGCCCTGTCGTCCAATGTGGACCGGCAGCCTCGCCCGGGCGCAGGAAGGCTCGTTCCGGCCAGTTTTCTTTAGGTAAAGACTTGTTCAAGGATTCTGCGAACCGTCGACTGTGCCTCCACCCGGGGGGATGATTGCTTCAACGTCAAGGCGCGCGAACCTACCCTCCCCGCCGCCTCCTCCCCCCTGAGGCCCTTGGCGTTCGGCGAAGTCCCGCCCCCAATGTGGACGACGCACCGGGCGAGGGACGAGATGCAACCCCCCTGCATCTCGCCCCTCGCCCGCTTCCATGCCCGGGCCGTCCCACCCGCTTCCTGAGAGAAGTCTGGGAACAGCCATCGGTCCGGTTCATTTCTTGTTCAAGCACCGGCAAACATTGACCCTGCCCTCTGGCGTCGCGCCCTCAAACCGACAAATGTGGCGGAACGGTCATCCGACCGCCCTCGGGGGCACCTCGGTAGCCAGGAGTACGCCTTGAAGAAGAGCTTCATCACGACGTCGGTCGCCACCGCAGCGATCGCCGCCACCGCCCTTGCGACGATCGCCACGAGCGGCGCGCAGGCAGCCACCCGGTCCGCCTCGGGAGCCGGCCTCGACCGGGCCGTCGCCGCGGCCAGGGCCCACGGTTCGGCCTTCGGCCTCGACCGGGACCAGGGCCTCACGTCCCGCAGCGTGGCCACCGACAAGGACGGCACCACGCACGTCCGCTTCGACCGCACGTTCAAGGGCCTGCCCGTCGTCGGTGGCGACCTCGTCGTCCACACCGACGAGGCGGGCGCCTGGAAGGGGGTCAACGCCGCGTCCACGTCGGTCCGGGTCGCGTCCACGACCCCCACCGTCGCCCCGGCCACGGCGGCCGCCACGGCTGCTCGCACCGTCGACTACACCGTCAGCGCATCGAAGCCGACCCTCGCCGTCTACGCGATGAGCGGCCCCGCCCGCCTCGTGTGGAAGACCCAGGTCGACGGTGTCGGCGCCCACGGTGAGCCGGCCGGCACGGACGTCTTCGTCGACGCGCGCTCCGGCGCCGTCGTCGACCACTGGGCGACGGAGGTCAACGACGCCGGCACGGGCAACAGCCTCTACCTCGGCACCGTGACACTCCAGACCACCGCGTCGGGCGGCCAGTGGCAGATGATCGACTCGACCCGCGGCGGGGCCCGCACCGAGGACGGCAACAACGGGTCGACGACCTCGACGACGGGCACCCTCTTCACCGACGCCGACAACGTCTGGGGCACCGCCGGCTCCACCACGAACCGGCAGACCGCCGCCGTCGACGCGGACTTCGGCGTCGGCGCGACGTGGGACTTCTACAAGAACACGTTCGGCCGCAACGGCATCAAGAACGACGGCAAGGGCGCCCGCAGCCTCGTCCACGTCGGCACGAACTGGGTCAACGCATCGTGGAGCGACACGTGCTTCTGCATGCGCTACGGCGACGGTGACGGCGCCAGCTACGGCCCGCTCGTCTCGCTCGACGTGGCCGGCCACGAGATGACGCACGGCGTCACCTCGGCGACGGCGGGGCTGACCTACGCTCGCGAGTCCGGCGGCCTCAACGAGTCGACCTCGGACGTCATGGGCACCATGGTCGAGTTCACCGCGAACACGAGCGGCGACCCGGGCGACTACCTCATCGGTGAGCGCTTCGCGAAGAACGGCGCGGGCCCGCTGCGCTACATGGACAAGCCGAGCAAGGACGGCGCGTCCGCGGACTGCTGGAGCAAGCGGGTCGGCACCCTCGACGTGCACTACTCGTCGGGCGTCGGCAACCACCTGTTCTACCTGCTCTCCGAGGGCAGCGGCGCCAAGACGATCAACGGCGTCAGCTACAACAGCCCGACCTGCAACGGCGGCGCGGTGACCGGCATCGGTCACGACGCAGCGGCTGCGATCTGGTACCGCGCCCTGACGACGTACTGGACCTCGTCGACGAACTACGCCGGTGCCCGCGCCGGCATGCTCTCGGCCGCCACCGACCTCTACGGCGCCGGCAGCGCCCAGTACGCCGCCACCGCCACCGCCTGGTCGGCCGTCGGCGTCAACTGACGCGCACGCCTCTCTGAGTCGAAAGAGCAGCTCGCCCAGCTCGGGCGAGCTGCTCTTTCGCTGCCTCAGTGGCCGACGAGGCTGCGGACCCGGTCGGCGCCCACGGCCAGCAGCAGCGTCGGCAGGCGGGGGCCGGTGTCCTTCGACACGAGCAGCCGGTAGACGAGCACGAAGAAGGCGCGCTGGGCGGCCGACAGCTCGGGGTCCTTGACCTTGGCCTCCGGGTCGATGCCGCGCTGGATCTTCGGCACGCCGTAGACGAGGTGGGTCAGGCCGTCGAGCGACCAGTGCCCGTCCAGCCCCTCGGCGAGCAGGCGCAGCGACTCCTGCTGCTGCTCGTCGAGGCTGCCGAGCAGCTCGGCGTCCGGCTCGGTGCGCACGATGGTGCGGTCCTCGGCGGGCACGTAGCCGAGCATCCAGCGCTCGGCGCAGTCGAGCCGGGGCCGCAGGTCGTCGGTGGAGGCCACGGGGTTGTCGGGCTCGAGCTCGCTGAGGATGCGGACGGCCTGCTCCTCGTCACCCTGCGTCACGTCGATGACCGACGCGATGGTGCGGAAGGACATCGGTCGCGGCGTCGAGGGCAGCGGACCCGCGGCCGTCGACGTGGCGCGCAGGTGCGCGGCGAGGTCGCCTGCCTGGGCCGAGCCGTCGGCGACCTTGCGGCCCAAGGCATCCCACTCGTCGTAGAGGCGCTGGAGCTCCGGACCGAAGGCGACGTCGAAGCTCTGGTTGGGCCGGCGCCGAGCGTAGAGCCAGCGCAGCACGGGCGCCTCCATGACCTCGAGCGCGTCGGTGGGGATCGGCACGCCGCCCTTGCTCGAGCTCATCTTGGCCATCCCGGCGATGCCGACGAAGGCGTACATCGGCCCGACGGGCCGCTCCCAGCCGAAGATCGGCGCGAGGTCCTTGCCGACGACGAAGCTGCTGCCCGGGCTCTGGTGGTCGACCCCCGACGGCTCGAACATCACGTGCTCGTGCCCCCAGCGCATCGGCCAGTCGACCTTCCACACGAGCTTGCCGTTCGTGAAGGTGTCGAGGTCGACGGTCTCGGTGTGCCCGCACTTCGTGCAGTCGTAGGTCAGCTCGTGGCTGTCGTCGTCGTAGGCCGTGACGGTCGTGAAGTCGGTGCCGCACGAGGAGCAGAAGGGCTTGAACGGGTAGTAGCCGGCCTTGCCCTCGCTGCCGTCGTCCTCGGACGCCGCGCCGGAGCCGCGCTCGGCCTCGGTCGCCGCGGCGGCCTGCTCCTCGGTGAGCTTCGCCGCCTTGCTGCCGCCACCACCGCCGCCGCCCTTGCCCTTGCCCTTGCCACTGGACTTCTGGCGCGCCGCCTCGACGGCCTCGAGCGTGCGGTACTGGTCGAGCACCTTGTCGATGGCGAAGCGCTCACGCATCGCGAGCAGCACCTGGTCGCGGTAGACGCCCGCGCGGTACTGCTCGGTCTGGCTGATCTGGCGCACCTCGATGCCCGTGGCCACCATGGCCTCGAGGAGCGGCGCCTTGAAGTGGTCGGCCCAGCTCGCGTGCGCCGAGCCGGCGGGCGGCGGCACCGAGGTCAGCGGCATACCGATGTACAGCTCCCACGAGTCGTCCACTCCCGCAAGGTTCTTCGGCACGCGGCGAAAGCGGTCGAAGTCGTCCCAGCTGAGGATGTGCTCGCAGTCGATCCCCCGCCGCTTGATCTCGTCGGCGACGAGGTGCGGCGTGATGAGCTCGCGGAAGTTGCCGAGGTGGATCGGTCCGGACGGGCTGATGCCCGACGCGCAGATGATCGTCTCGCCGGGGTGGCGCTCCTGCGCCTCGGCGATCACGTCGTCGGCCAGACGCGTGACCCAGTCGAGCGGGGTGACCTCTTCAGTCATGGGTTTCCTTCAGTTACAGAGGCTTTCGTATGCCGTGTGCGTGCGACCGCGCGACCGCGTCAGTTCGCGACGGCCGGCTTGAGCGGGAAGCGCTCGATGATCTCGTCGCGGCCCGGGCCGACACCGATCGCCGAGACGCGGGCGCCGATGAGCTCCTCGACACGCAGCACGTAGGCCTGGGCGTTGGCGGGCAGGTCCTCGAAGCTGCGGCAGCCGGTGATGTCCTCCCACCAGCCGTCGAGCTCCTCGTAGACCGGCGTCGCGTGGTGGAAGTCGGTCTGGTTGACCGGCATCTCGTCGTGGCGCACGCCGCCGACGTCGTAGGCGACGCAGACCGGGACCTTCTCGAGGCCGGTGAGGACGTCGAGCTTGGTGATGACGAAGTCGGTGACGCCGTTGATGCGGGTCGCGTAGCGGCCGACCACGGTGTCCATCCAGCCGCAGCGGCGCGGGCGTCCGGTCGTCGTGCCGTACTCGGCGCCCGTCTTGCGGAGGAACTCGCCGCTGTCGTCGTGCAGCTCGGTCGGGAAGGGACCCTCGCCAACGCGGGTCGTGTAGGCCTTGAGGATCGCGATGACCGAGTCGATCCGGGTCGGAGGCACGCCGGAGCCGGTGCACGCGCCGGCCGACACGGCGTTGCTCGACGTGACGTAGGGGTAGGTGCCGTGGTCGACGTCGAGCAGGGTCGCCTGCCCCGCCTCGAAGAGCACCGTGTCGCCGCGGTCGAGCGCCTGGGTCAGCACGAGGCTCGTGTCGGCGACCATGGGAGCGAGGCGGGCGGCATACGACAGCAGCTCCTCGACGACGTCGTCGACGGCGGAGGCGCGGGTGTTGTAGATCTTCGCGAGCACCTGGTTCTTCAGCTCGAGGGCGGCCTCGACCTTCTGGCGCAGGATGCCCTCGTCGTAGAGGTCCTGGATGCGGATGCCGACGCGGTTCATCTTGTCGGCGTAGGTCGGGCCGATGCCGCGGCCGGTGGTGCCGATGCGGCGCTTGCCGAGGAAGCGCTCGGTCACCTTGTCGATGGTGCGGTTGTAGCTCGGGATGACGTGCGCGTTGGCGCTGACGAGCAGCTTGCTCGTGTCGACGCCGCGCGCCTCGAGACCGTCGAGCTCCTCGAAGAGGACGCCGAGGTCGATGACGACGCCGTTGCCGATGACCGGCACGCAGTTGGGGCTGAGGATGCCGGAGGGCAGCAGGTGCAGCGCGTACTTCTCGCGCTTGCCGTCCTTCTCGATGACGACGGTGTGGCCGGCGTTGTTGCCGCCGTTGAACTTGACGACGTAGTCGACGCTGCTGCCCAGCAGGTCGGTCGCCTTGCCCTTGCCCTCGTCACCCCACTGCGCTCCGACGAGCACGATTGCCGGCATCGGTCTGCCTTCCGGTTGTGGTCCAAGCCAACCGCAAGGTTATCGGTTCGAGACCCGTGCCCCGGACGCGGCTTCTCCGCCCCGGCCGAGTTGGGGTGGCGGATCGGGCCACCCGACCCCGATTCCTCCGCCCCGGTGGAGAAAGGTGAGGCGGATCGGGCCACCCGGCCCCGATTGCTCCGCCCCGGCGGAGTTGTGGCGGCGACGATCGCCTCGCCACCCAGCGTGCAGCGCGCAAGCGACGGGCCGATCCGGTCCAGCTGCGCACCGGTCAGTGCGAGGCGAGCCAGTCCTCCAGGTAGGCGGCGACGCCGTCCTCGCGGTGGTGGCCCGTGACGACCGTGGCCGCGTCGAGGGCCGGGTCGACGGCGTTGGCGACGGCGACCGCGGTGCCCGCCACGGCGAAGGCCGAGACGTCGTTGTGGTTGTCGCCGAAGAAGACCGTGTCGGAGACGTCGACGCCGAGCTCGTCGGCGAGGGCGCGCAGCCCGTCACCCTTGGAGCAGGCGGCGTTGGCGATCTCGAGGTAGGTCGCCTTGGAGCGGTAGGTCACGAGGCCGGCTCGACCCGTGAGCGCCGCCTCCAGCTCGTCGACGAGCGCCGGCTCGCCCATCGCCATGACCTTGTGCGGCGGCTGCACGTCGACGCGACCGCCCGACACGTAGTCGTGCGCCGACTCCGGGCTCGGGTCGACGGCGGTGATCGTCGCCTCGCGCTCGGTCCACTCGTCGGGACCCCAGGCGTACCAGTCGTCCCCGGCGAAGAAGCTCGCGTGGAGCGCGAGCCGCTCGCACACGGCATACGTGGCCCTCGCGTCGTCGGGCGTGATCGCGACGTCGGTGACGACCGAGCGGTCTGCACGCAGCACGAGCCCGCCGTTGTACGCGATGAGCGGGGTGGGCTCGACGCCGCAGAGACGCTCGAGACCCTCGAGGGACGCGGGCATGCGCGAGCTGCAGAGCACGAACGTGTGGCCGGCCTCCCGCACCGCCCGGATGGCGGCCACGGTGCGGGAGGACAGCGTGCGTCGGTGGTCCAGCAGCGTGCCGTCGACGTCGGAGCAGAAGAGCGTCATGCGGTGCAGTGGCCGAGCAGGCCGGTCAGAGACCGAGCTCGCGCGCCGCCTCGGCCGAGCTGTCGCGCAGGAACTGCGTGCAGCGGGCCTCCTCGTCGCTCTCGCCGATGGCGCGCGCCGCCCGGGCGAGGGCCGCGAGCGCACGCAGGAAGCCGCGGTTGGGCTCGTGCGACCACGGCACCGGACCCTGGCCGCGCCAGCCGGACTTGCGCAGCGAGTCGAGCGCCCGGTGGTAGCCGGTGCGGGCGTACGCGTACGCCTCGACGTCGCGGTCACCGTCGGCGAGCGCGTCCTCGGCGAGGACGGCCCACGCGAGCGAGCTCGCGGGGTACGTCGCCGCCACCTGCACCGGGTCGACCCCGGCGTCGAGCTTCTCGGCGGCCGGGTCGACGGCGAGCCGGGTCTCGGGGATGCCGAGCAGGTTGTCGCTCACTGGTGCGTGCCCGCCGAGCGCAGCGCGTCACAGGCCTCGACGACGCGCTTGGCCATGGCCTCCTCGGCCGACTTGCCCCAGGCGCGGGGGTCGTACTGCTTCTTGTTGCCGACCTCGCCGTCGATCTTGAGCACGCCGGCGTAGTTGCCGATCATCCAGCCGGCGATGTCGCGCGTGAAGGCGTACTGCGTGTCGGTGTCGACGTTCATCTTGATGACGCCGTTGTCGACGGCGGCCGAGATCTCCTCGGGCAGCGAGCCCGAGCCGCCGTGGAAGACGAGGTCGAAGGGGCGCGCATCGTCCGTCAGGCCGAGCTCCGTGGCGGCGGCGTGCTGGGCCTGCAGGAGGATCTCGGGGCGCAGCTTGACGTTGCCCGGCTTGTAGACGCCGTGGACGTTGCCGAAGGTGAGGGCCGTCAGGTAGCGGCCGTTCTCGCCGGAGCCGAGGGCCTTGATCGTCGCGATGGCGTCCTCGGGGGTCGAGTAGAGCTTGTCGTCGATGGCTCCCTCGACGCCGTCCTCCTCGCCGCCGACGACGCCGACCTCGATCTCGAGGATGACGTTGGCGGCCTTGGCGAGGGCGAGCAGCTCCTGGGCGATCTGGAGGTTCTCGTCGAGCGGCACGGCCGAGCCGTCCCACATGTGCGACTGGAACCACGGCGTGCCGCCGGCCTGGACGCGCTCGGTGCTCGCCGCGAGGAGCGGGCGCACGAAGGAGTCGAGCTTGTCCTTGGGGCAGTGGTCGGTGTGCAGCGCGATGTTGACGGGGTAGTTCTTGGCCACCTCGTGCGCGTAGGCCGCGAAGGCCAGCGAGCCGCTCACCATGTTCTTGATGCTCGGGCCGGAGAGGTAGTCGGCCCCACCCGTCGAGACCTGGATGATGCCGTCGGAGCCGGCGTCGGCGAAGCCCTTGAGCGCGGCGTTCAGCGTCTGTGAGCTCGAGACGTTGATGGCGGGGTACGCGAAGGAGCCGGCCTTCGCGCGGTCGAGCATGTCGGCATACACCTCGGGGGTGGCGATGGGCATTGCTACTCCTGCTGTCTGGTGAGCGGGTTCACGATCCGCCGTGAATCCTGCCACGTATGCCGCCGCGTGCCCACGGGTGCCCACCCACCGGTGAGCGCCCGCTCAGAGAAGGCGCGCGACGAGCACTGCGAGGGCCCTCTGCTGCTCCCCCGGCCGCCACCCGCTGCCGTCGAGCGTGGCCCACACGAGGTGGGCTCCGCGGCGCAGCAGGACCACCTCGGCGGACCCGGCGCCGTACTCCGAGGGGACCGTCCCGATGCGGGCGCCGACCCCGGCCACCCGGCTCGGCGACGCCTTCGCGCAGGTCGTGAACGCGGCGTCGAGATAGGCGACGAGGCCTCCCGGGTCGCCTGCGGCGAGGTCGACGAGGCTGAAGGTGACGACCTTCGTGCCGGCCGAGCTCTCGGGCGGGGCCTGGTTGCCGGCCTGCTTGGGCATCGTCAGGAGGTAGCCCTCGACGACGCGTCGCGCCCGGCTCGCCGGGATGAACGCATCGTTGAGCAGGCCGGTCCACGGCACGAGGCCGTCGCACTGCGGTCGGGAGGGCAGCTCGCCGGGACACTGCGCCCGGTCGGCGGCGTCGGGACCCGGCACCGCCTCCTTGGGGGCGGGGAACGCGCTCGTCTCGGCGCCGGGGAAGACGGCGTCGAGGGGCACACGGCCCGTGCCGGTGAGCGGCCGCGTCGTGGTGCACCGCGGGGCGGCCTCGATGAAGGTCATCCCGGGATCGGGCTGGGCCGTCCCCGTCGTCGACGTGGCGCTGCGGACGGCGGGGTCGGCGCTCTCCGTGGTGCACGCGCCGAGGAGCGTGGTGGCCAGCGCCCCGAAGGCCAGGGCGGCCAGGGCGGCACGAGCGGCCGTGGCTGCGCGCCGCCGTGGCGCCCGCGTCACCACCGTCGCCCCGTCAGGCCCTGGGATCGAAGACGTACGGGGTCGTCGTCGCGACGCGGTGCAGGCCGAGGCGACGGAGGATCGGCTCGGAGTCGGGCGAGGCGTCGACGCGGACGTACTCCTTGCCGCGGTCGAGGCCGAGGCGGGCCCGGTGGAGCAGCGTGGCCCGGTAGAGCCCACGGCCCCGCCACTCCGGCAGCGTCGAGCCACCCCAGAGGCCGGTGAACCCGCTCGCGTCGTACTCACCACGGGCCGCGCAGAGGACCGGCCCCTCGCGGGACTCCTCGACGACGACGACGTCCATCGAGTCGGGCCGGGCGACCCACTCGGGATAGAGCGACTCGGTCACCCAGGCGTGGTCGTCGCCCCACACCGTCTCGGACATCGTGCGCATCCGGGCGAAGTCCTCGAAGCCGTCGGCAGCACGCACGACGACGCCCTCGGGCAGCGCGAGGTCCTGCGCCGCGAGTGGGCCGGCCTCGCCGAGGATCAGCGCCTCGTCGTCCTCGCGGACGAAGCCTGCAGCCTCGAGGCGCGCGCCGAGGTCGCTCGGCTCGTCGTAGTCGTAGGTCTTCCACTCGACCTTCTGGCCGCGCTGGGCGAAGAAGTCACGCACCCGGAGGACGAGACCGTCGGGGTCGTCACCGAGACCGTCCGGGCTCTCGACCATCGCGAAGTGGCCGGCCGGGTCGAGGTCGTAGTGCTTGCGCACCGGGCCGTCGAGCTCGAGCGGGCGCTCGGCCGTCCCGAGCGGGACGGGGGCGCGCGTCTGGTCGTGGAAGACCCGGAGCAGCTGCTCGGGCAGGGGCGCCGACGCCGGCGCGGCATCGCTCTGGAACGAACGGGGGTTCACAGGCACCAGCCAAGCATGGTCTGATCCGTCTCGTCATGCCTGTTTCCCCGCTCTCGCCCCGCGCCGCCACGGCTCTCGCCGACGCGCGCCCCGTCCCCTTCTGGACCGACCGTCCCGAGCGGCCCGACCCGCGGGCGCCCCTGACGGGCGCAGCGCCCCGCACCGACCTGCTCGTCGTGGGCGGCGGGTTCACCGGGCTGTGGGCCGCGATCCAGGCCAAGGAGGCCGACCCGTCGCGCGACGTCGTCGTCGTCGAGGCCGGCCGGCTGGCCGACGGCGCGTCCGGGCGCAACGGCGGCTTCATGGCGCCCTCGCTGACCCACGGCCTCGCCCAGGGCGTCGGCTGCTGGCCCGACGAGATGGAGACCCTCGACCGGCTCGCGGCCGAGAACGTCGCGGGCATCGAGAGGACACTGACGGCCTACGGCATCGACGCCGACCACCACGTGCCCGGCGAGCTGACGCTGGCCCTCACCGAGCACCAGGTCCCTTCCGTCCGCGAGTCCTTCGAGCTGCACCGCGCCCACGGCGTCCCGGTCGAGCTGCTCGACGCCGCGCAGGCGCGGGCCCGCGTCGACTCACCGCGCTACCTCGCCGGGATGTACGACCCCGAGGTCGCGCTCGTCGACCCCGCGCGCCTGGTCTGGGGGCTGGCCCGCGCGGCCGAGTCGCTCGGCGTGCGGCTCCACGAGCACACGCGTGCAACGGGGTTCGACACCGAAGGCGACGGCGTGAGGGTGACGCTCGACGAGGGCTCGATCCACGCGCGACGCGTCGTCATCGGGACGAACGCGTCGCAGGGCGTGCTCAAGCGCTTCAGCGCGTGGGTGCTGCCCGTCTACGACCACGTCCTCATGACCGAGCCCCTGACGCCGGCCCAGCTCGACGCCATCGGCTGGAAGGGGCGCGAGGGACTGACCGACGCGGGCAACCAGTTCCACTACTACCGAAGGACGCTCGACGACCGGGTGCTCTTCGGCGGCTACGACGCGAACTACCACTTCCCCGGACGCATCGACCCGGCGCTCGAGCAGTCGGATGCCTCGCACGGGCTGCTCGCCGACCACTTCCTCGACCTCTTCCCGCAGCTCGAGGGCATCCGTTTCACGCACCGCTGGGCCGGCGTCATCGACACGACGTCCCGTTTCACGCCGGTCTTCGGCACGGCGCTCGGCGGGCGGATGGCGTATGCCGTCGGCTACACCGGGCTGGGCGTCGCCTCGACCCGCTTCGGCGCGGCCGTCGCCCTCGATCTCGTCGACGGCAAGGACACCGAGCTCACCCGGCTCGGGATGGTGCGGCGCAAGCCGATCCCCTTCCCGCCCGAGCCGATCCGGTATGCCGCCGTGCGCGCCACGCGGTCGTCGCTCGCGGCCGAGGACCGCACCGGCCGGCGCAACCTGTGGCTCCGCGCGCTCGACCGGATCGGCGTGGGCTTCGACTCCTGAGGTCGGGCCACCTGGGCCCCTGGGAGAGCGGGGCCACTCGACGCTCGAGTGGCCCGGTCGTCACACCCGTTCCAGGTCAGAGGACGACGAGGTCGGTGGGTCTCGTGTTGAAGCGCTCGACACCGTCGTCGGTCACCGCGACGATGTCCTCGATGCGTGCGCCCCAGCGGCCCGCGAGGTAGACGCCCGGCTCGATGCTGAAGGTCATGCCGGGCTCGACCGGGAGGTCGTTGCCGGCGACGATGTAGGGCTCCTCGTGACCGTCGAGGCCGATGCCGTGGCCGGTGCGGTGGATGAAGTGCTCCGCGAGACCGGCCGCCGCGAGCACGTCGCGGGCCGCGCGGTCGATGGCCTCGCACGTCACGCCGGGCCGCACGAACTCGACGGACGCCTGCTGCGCCGCCTGCAGCGCGGCATACGCCTCGGCCACGTCGGGCTCGCGGGGCGACCCGACGGCATACGTGCGCGTGCTGTCGGAGCCGTAGCCCGAGGGCAGCGGGCCCCCGATGTCGACGACGACGACGTCGCCGTCCTCGATGACACAGTCGCTGACGGAGTGGTGCGGGCTCGCGCCGTTGGGCCCCGACCCGACGATGACGAATTCGGCTGTGGCGTGGCCCTCCTCGACGATCGCAGCGGCGATGTCGACCGCCACGTCGGCCTCGGTGCGACCCGCGCGCAACCACTCCCCGACCCGGGCGTGCACGCGGTCGATGGCGGCGCCGGCCGCGCGCAGCTCCGCGAGCTCGGCCGCGTCCTTGCGCATCCGCAGCTCGCGGAGGACCGGGCCGGCGAGCTGCTGGTCCGCCGCCCCGGCGTCACGCAGCCGCAGCAGGTGCAGGGCCGGTGTCATGTCGGACACCGCGACGCGACCGGTCGGCACTCCGCCGAGCGCCAGGGCGTAGGGGTCCTCGCCGTCGACCCACGTGCGCACCTCGACGCCGAGCTCGCCGAGCGGCACGTGACCGAGACCGGCGTACTCGAGCGCAGGAGAGACGAAGACGGGGGCGACCGCGGCGTCGCTCGGCACGACGAGCGCCGTGAGCCGCTCGAACGACGAGCCCGCGATGCCGGTGAGGTAGCGCAGGTCGGAGCCGGGTGACACGACGGTCGCCGCGACGCCTGCATCTGCCGCGTGGTGTCGCAGCCGGTCGAGCCGGGAGCGCATCGTCGGGACGTCGAGGACGGAGGAGGTGACACCCATGCGCCCGAACCTACCGCCGCCAGGCCCTCCACCTCGAGGGGGAACCGGCACGGGCACCGGTCTGCCTAGGCTGGCCCCCATGGACGGCCGGTGGACTGCCCTCGTGGCGCGGGTGAGGGCCTACTTCGGTGTCGACACCGACTGGGAGCGGGTCCCCGACAACTCGCCGCGCCAGCGGCGTGCCGACCTCTGGGTCGCCCTCGGCTTCCTCGTCGCGGGGTCGCTCGGCGTCGAGCTGCTGCGCAGCATCGACTCACTCGGCGCGCAGCAGGACTCGTGGGTCTGGCCGCACGTCGCCGTGGCCCTCGGCACGCTCCCGCTCATCTGGCGTCACCGGTGGCCCCTGCTCGTCGCGGCCGGGCTGTCGCTGCACCTCTTCGTCTTCGGCCTGCTCATGCCGGCGGTCGCGGTGTCGATGCCGATGCAGGTCGTCTACTTCCTCGCCCTCTTCACCGGCGTCGCCTGGGCACGTGACCGGCAGGCGATGCTCGGCGTCGTCGCCGGTGTCGTGCTGCTGATGTTCGGCTGGCTCGCCTGGCAGCTCGCGGTGGGCAGCGGCGTCGAGGAGGCGATGAGCCGCGGCGACGAGCCCCTCGTCCACCAGGGCCTCTTCAGCCCGGCCGGCGCCTACGTCGTCTACACCCTGCTCATCAACGTCTTCTACTTCGGCGGCGCCATCATCGGCGGCCAGGCCGCCTGGCGCGCCGCGCTCCAGCGCGACCGCCTCGCCGCCCAGGCCCGCACCATCGACGCCCAGGCCACGAGCCTCCAGAGGCAGGCCGTCGTCGAGGAGCGGCTGCGGATCGCCCGTGAGCTCCACGACGTCGTCGCCCACCACGTCTCGGTCATCGGGATCCAGGCCGCCGCGGCCCGTCGCGTGCTGCGACGCGACGCGGATGCCGCCGAGGGTGCCCTGCGCTCGGTCGAGACGTCGTCGCGCGACGCCGTGGCCCAGATGCGGGGGCTGCTCGGCACGCTGCGCGCCGACGACCACGAGGGGACGTCGGACGGGTCGGGACCCGGGGGCCGCACCCGGGCGCCCGAGCCCGGGCTCGCGGACGTGACGACCCTGGCCCGTGAGGCCTCGACCCACGGCCTCGAGGTCGAGTGCCACGTCGTCGAGGACGTGCCCGGCGCGGCCGCCTCCGTCCCGGCACCCCTCGGGCTCTCGCTCTACCGCACCGCGCAGGAGGCGCTCGCCAACGTGCGGCGGCACTCGACGGCCTCGTCCGCGACGGTCTTCGTCCGCGTCGACCGGCGACCCGAGCACGGCTTCGCGCACGGCTACGCCGAGGTCGAGGTGCTCGACGGCGGGCGGCCGCGGTCGGGCACGTCGGGGACCGGCCTGGGTCTCCTCGGCGTCCGCGAGCGCCTGTCGACGCACGGCGGCGTGAGCGAGATCGGGCCCCGGGTCACCGGCGGCTACCGCGTCCGCGTGCGCATGCCGCTGCCCGAGGAGGCCTCGTGAGGGCACCCGTCCGCGTGCTGCTCGTCGACGACCAGCTGCTCGTCCGGTCCGGCTTCTCGCTCATCCTCTCGGTGGAGGACGACATCGAGGTCATCGGGCAGGCGAGCGACGGCGAGGAGGCCGTGCGGCTCACCCGCGAGCTGCGACCCGACGTCGTGCTCATGGACGTGCAGATGCCGGTCATGGACGGCATCGAGGCGACCCGGCGCATCGTCGCCGACGACCTGGCCAGGGTCGTCATCCTCACGACCTTCGACCGGGACGACTACGTCTTCGCCGGCCTCGCCGCCGGGGCGAGCGGCTTCCTGCTCAAGAACGCCGACGCCGACCACCTCATCGAGGCGGTGCGGGCCGTCTCGGGTGGCCACGCCCTGCTCGCCCCCGAGGTGACGCGGCGCGTCATCGAGCAGATGACGAACGGGCCGGTCGTCGACGCCGAGGCCGCCCCACGGCGGGACGACCGCGACCCGCGGCTCGACGACCTCACGCCACGCGAGTTCGAGGTGCTCGGTCTCGTCGGTCGAGGCCTCTCCAACGCCGAGATCGCCGCCCGGCTCTTCGTCGGTGAGGCGACGGTCAAGACGCACCTGTCCAACGTCTTCGCCAAGCTGCACCTGCGCGACCGCGTCCAGGCGGTCGTGCTGGCCTACGAGGCAGGTCTCATCCTCCGGGGGGACCCCGAGGATCAGCCGAACGGCTGATCCTGTGCACCCCCGCGCGGCCTAGCGTGGGTGGCATGAGCGAACACGGGGACCGCCTGACCAGACCACGCGCCACGGCCGACATCGAGCTGCGGCACCTGACCCGCACCTTCGGCGAGATCCGGGCCGTCGACGACATCAGCTTCACGGTCGGGGCCGGCCGGCTGACCGGCTTCGTCGGCGGCAACGGCGCCGGCAAGACCACGACGATGCGCATGGTCATGGGGGTCCTGTCGCCCAGCGGCGGCGAGGTGCTCTGGGACGGTCGCCCGATCACCGCCCTCGACCGGCGGCAGTTCGGCTACATGCCCGAGGAGCGCGGGCTCTATCCCAAGCAGGCGGTGCTCGACCAGCTCGTCTACCTCGGACGGCTCCGCGGCCTGAGCGCCTCGGCGGCCAAGGCCTCGGTGACGATCCACCTCGAGCGCCTCGGTCTCGCCGAGCGCGCCAAGGACCACGTCGAGAAGCTCTCGCTCGGCAACCAGCAGCGGGTCCAGATCATCGCCGCGCTCATGGGCCGGCCCCGGGCGCTCGTGCTCGACGAGCCGTTCAGCGGCCTCGACCCCGCCGCCGTCGACAACATGGCCGACCTCTTGCGCGAGCACACCGCACGCGGAGTTCCGGTCCTCTTCTCCTCCCACCAGCTCGACCTCGTCGAGCGGCTCTGCGAGCGCCTCGTCGTGCTCGCCAAGGGTCGGGTCGTCGCGTCGGGCAGCCCGGACGAGCTGCGCGCGACCTCCATCTCGCGGCACCGGCTCGTCCTCTCGGTCGATGCCGGGTGGGTGCGCGGTGTCGGTGGCGTGCACGCCGTCGACGTCGAGGGACACACGGCCCTGCTCGAGATCGTCGAGCACGGCGCCGAACGGGCTCTCCTCGAGGAGGCCCTGAGACGCGGCGAGGTGCACGAGTTCTCGCCGCAGCGACCCACCCTGGCCCAGATCTACCGTGAGGTGACGGCATGACCACCCTCCAGCACCGACCGGACCCCGACACCGCCGGCGCCGGCGAGGCCTCCGGGCCCGCCGACGAGCAGACGTCCGGGGGCGGGCGTCCGTGGCTCATCGTGGCCGTGCGCGAGGTCGTCGTCCGCGTCACGAACCGCACGTTCCTCTTCTCCACGCTCTTCACGCTCGTCTTCATCGCCGGTTTCGCGGCCTTCTCGGCGTGGCAGGCGGGGAAGACGACCACCTACACCATCGCCGTGTCGTCGGCCGAGGGCACACGCCTCGTCGAGCAGGCCGCGTCGACCGCGCGCTCGACGAGCGACACCGTCGTCATCACCCCGAGCACGGTCCCGGGCGAGGACGCGGCGCGCGCCGCCGTCGACCGGGGCGACGTCGACGCGTGGCTGCACGAGACGTCGGCCGGCTGGACGCTGACGTCCGGCGACGACGTGGAGGTGTCGCTGCGGACACCCCTCGAGGGAGCCGTGCGCGACGCCGCGCTCGACCGCAACGCGGCTGCGGCCGGCACGACGGTCGAGGCCCTCGAGCGCGGGGCGACCCTGGGCGCCGACCGCTTCGACGGGCAGACGACGAACCGCGGCTTCGTGCAGGCCGCCACCTTCGCCTTCGCGCTGCTCTTCTTCATGGGCGCCTTGATGTTCGGCCAGCAGATCGCCGCGAGCGTCGTCGAGGAGAAGCAGTCGCGGCTCGTCGAGATCATCGCGACGGCGATCCCGCTGCGCGCCCTGCTCGCGGGCAAGGTCGTCGGGAACTCCGTCATCGCGATGGGCCAGGTGGTGCTCTTCGCCGGGGTCGGGCTCGTGGCCGTGTCGTTGACCGAGTGGTCCTCGCTGCTGCCGGCGCTCTCGACCGCGGTCGTGTGGTTCGTCCTCTTCTTCGCGGTGGGCTTCTTCGCCCTGGCCTGTCTCTTCGCCGTCGCGGGCGCGCTCGCCTCGCGCACCGAGGACCTCCAGTCGACGACCTCCCCCCTGACGACGCTGCTCATGCTCGTCTACTTCGCGAGCTTCGCCCTGACCGGCACGGCCCTCAAGGTCGCCTCCTTCGTGCCGATCGTGTCGGTCGTGGCGATGCCGGGCCGCATCATCGCGGGCGACGCCGCCTGGTGGGAGCCCGTCGTGGCCCTCCTGCTCATGGCAGCCTTCTCCGCGGTGACCGTCGTCATCGGTGAGAAGGTCTACCGCCGGTCGCTCATGCAGACCCGGGGCCGGATGTCGTGGACGCAGGCCCTGCGCACGGCGGACTGACCTCAGGCGCGGCCCTGCACCGGGCGCTCACCCGGCGCCGTCACGTGACGGTACGGCGAGCTCCAGAGCAGCAGGGCCGCGACGGCGAGCCCGACCACCCCGATGGCGATGGCGACCCGGTTGCCCCACGTCGCGGCGACGAGGCCCCCGAGGGGAGCCGCGACGGCGATCGAGCCCCAGTTGAGCGACCGGATCGTCGCGTTCATCCGCCCGCGCAGCCGGTCGGGCGTCACGAGGTTGCGGTAGCTCATGTCGAGTGGGTCGCGCAGCCCCATCGCCAGGCCGAAGAGCGCGTTGGCGACGAGCGGCCACACGATGGCATACGGCCCCGGTTGGGCGAGCAGCAGGAGGGCGTATGCCGCCGGGCTCAGCCACTCCGTCGTCGTGATCACGCGGCCGGTGCCGAAGCGCACGCCGAGTCGCGGGGACAGGCCCGCTCCGAGGACGCCGGTCACGCCGGTCGCCGCGAGGACGAGCCCGACCGCGAGCGGGTCGAGGTGCAGCTCAGTCGTGGCGAAGTAGACGAGGACCGTCGTGACCATGGCGTTGGCGAAGAACCAGAGGTGCAGCGAGATGGCGTACGGGCGCAGCACCGTGTGCCCGTAGACCCAGGCCGCGCCCTCGCGCAGCTCGCGCCACACGTGCCGCTCGGGGGTGCGCTCGGGAGCCCGCTCCTCGACGCGGACCGTCATGAGCACGAGGGCCGACACGGCATACGACACGGCGTCGACGAGCACCGCGACGGGCGCGGACAGCAGCCGCACCAGCGCACCGCCGACGAGCGGACCGAGCGACTGCGTCGCGGCGTACGTCTGGGCGAGCCGGGCGTTCGCCGAGGCGAGGCGGGTCTCCGGCACGACCGTCGGCAGGAACGACAGGTGGGCGGCGCTGAAGAACATCGAGGCCGAGCCGGCGCAGAAGACGAGGACGGCGACGAGCGGCACCGTCAGGTGGCCGGTCAGGGCGAGCACCCCGATCGTGCCGATGAGCAGGGCGCACAGCAGGTCGGCCGCGACGAGCAGCGGCCGGCGCCGCACCCGGTCGACGACGACGCCGGCGAGCATGCCGAAGAGGAGGTAGGGCAGCCACGTCGCCGCCCGGACGATCCCGAGCTCGGTCTGGTCGGCGTGGAGGGTCTCGATGAGGAGCAGCTGGAGGGCGAGCGCCGAGACGAACGTGCCGAGGTTGGAGACGGCATCGGCGACCCAGAACCGGACGAATGCCGCATTACCGGGCGATTCGACCGACGTTCGTGACACCCCGAGCCCCCTCCTTACGCGATGCCTACCCTTCCTTGACACCACCTTGTCGAGTCCTGACCTGAACGTCGACCCGAGACTCCGATTCTGTCCTACCGTGGACATGACGTTCGGAGGGCTCCGGGCGACCACCAGCGACCGGATGCTCCCCCGGTCGCGCCGAGCAGGCCCCGG
Organism: Terrabacter sp. P2_E3; assembly: GCF_056403915.1. NCBI lineage: Bacteria > Bacillati > Actinomycetota > Actinomycetes > Micrococcales > Intrasporangiaceae > Terrabacter > Terrabacter sp. P2_E3. Next base: position 9,642 of record NZ_JBFUEN010000024.1, on the reverse strand, counting down.
CAACCGGATGCGTCGGGGCCTGCTCGATGCCCTCCCCCGGTCAGGCCGGTTGCGGGGCGCGCGTGCCGGTGGGCACCGGCTGGGGCGGCGGCGGCCCGACGTAGCGTGCGGCCGGCCGGATGATCTTCGGGTCGCGGCTCTGCTCGAGGACGTTGGACGTCCAGCCGACGACGCGCGCGACGCAGAAGGTCGGCGTGAACATCGACGGGTCGAGCCCCGCGAGCTTCATGACGACGCCGGCGTAGAACTCGACGTTGGCGTGCAGCTCGCGCCCCGGCTTCAGCTCGGCCAGCGCACCCTCGATGGCGTCCTCGACCCCGACCGCGAGGTCGACGAGCGGGTCGTCCCAGCCGCGGGCGATCTGTTTGAGCATCTCCGAGCGCGGGTCGCGCGTGCGGTAGACGGCGTGGCCGAAACCCATGATCCGGTCGCCGGACCCGATGCGGTCGCGCACCCAGCCGTCGGCCCGGTCCAGGATGCCGATCTCGTCGAGGGCCTCGAGCGCCCGGCTCGGCGCGCCGCCGTGCTTCGGGCCCGAGAACGAGCCGATGGCCCCGACGAGGCAGGCCGCGAGGTCGGCGCCGGTGCTCGCGATGACCCGCGCGGTGAAGGTCGAGGCGTTGAAGCCGTGGTCCATCGTCGCGACGAGGTACTGCTCGACGGCGCGGGCGTCCCGCGCCGAGGGCAGCCGCCCCGTCACCATCCGCAGGTAGTCCTCGGCGTGGCCGAGGGTCGGGTCTGCCGGCACCGGCTCGAGCCCGTGGTGGAGACGATGCGCGGCCGCGAGGATCGTCGGCGTGACGGCGACGGCCGCCAGGGCGGCCGCGGCCTTCTCGTCCTCGTCGCAGTCGTAGAGCGGACGCAGGCCGGCGATGCCGCCCCACGCCGACAGCGTCGTGCGCAGCACCTGGAGCGAGTCGGTGGTCGTCGCGCAGATGGCGGGGAGCAGGTCGGCGAGGCCGGGCGGCAGCACGCGTAGTCGCCCCACCTCTGCGGTGAAGGCCGCCAGCTCCGCGTCGTCGGGCAGGTGGCCGCGCTCGAGCAGGTGCCAGGCCTGCTCGAAACCGACCTGCTCGGCGAGCTCGACGGCGGAGTACTGCCGGTAGTGGAAGAAGCCCTCGTCGCCGCGGACGTCGCCGAGCTCGGTGTCAGTGACGACGACCCTGGCGAGACCCTTCGGGACGGTGATGAATCCGGTGGGAGTGGTGGACATGGGGTCCTCCTTTCAGGTTCACTCGTCACTCTCAGCGATGTTGATCAACATCGTCAATGTTGATCTCGTCAACGGTTGACCCGATCAACCCCATCGACCAGACCCGCCCGGAGGCGACGTGACGACCGCACGAGGCACGTGGATCACGACGACGGAGGCCGCCCAGCGACTCGGCGTCAAACGGGCGACCCTCTACGCGTACGTCAGCCGCGGGCTGCTGCGGAGCGAGCGCCGGCCGGGCCAGCAGGAGAGCCTCTTCGACCGGGCGCAGATCGACGCCATGGCCTCGGCGACCCGTCCCCCGGGCGGACCGCAGCCGGTCCTGCGCTTCCGGAGCATCGCCACCGCCGTGAGCCGACAGGCAGAAGGGGAGCTCTTCTACCGCGGCCGCGCGTTGAGCGACGTCGTCGCCCTGCGGTCGCTCGAGGAGGCTGCGGGGGTCGTGCTGGGGACGACGGTGCCGCAAGGCTTCTCGGGGTTGCCGGAGACGGCCGCCATCGACCTGACGAGTCTGCCGCTCGAGCGGCGGATGCCCGTGGCCGTGCAGCTGCTCGCGGCGGCCGACCCCTTCTCCTCGGACACGGACCCCGAGCGGGTCAGGCACGCGGCGCTGCCCGCGGTCCGGGCCGCGCTCGCCCTGGCGGGGGCCTCGTCGCTCGGTCCGGCGGCCCGCGCCCGGTCCGGCGACCTCACGGCCCTGACGCTGACCGCCCTCGGCGGGGACCCGACGGCCGGCGGCGACGTCGCCGTGCTCCGGGTGCTGCTCGTGGCCCTCCTCGACCACGGCCTCACCGCCTCGACCGTCGCCGCGCGCGTCGCGGCCTCGACACGCGCCGGGCTCCACGACTGCCTGTCGGCCGCGTACGCCGCGATGGCCGGCCCGCTCCACGGCGCGGCCCCGGTAGCCGCCCACGCGCTGCTCGCCGAGGGCGTCGACCCCGCCGTGCTCGTGGCGCGGTCGCTGCGCGAGCGGAGCGTGGTGGCCGGCTTCGGACACTTCCTCTACCCCGAAGGCGACCCGCGCGCCGACGTCGTGCTCGAGGCCCTGTGGCGTCGGCGCGGCACCGCCCGGCTGCGGCGGCGCGTCGACGCGCTCGCGGCGCTCGTCGCAGAGCGCACGGGAGCGCTGCCCAACATCGACCTCGCGAGCGCCGCCGTGCTCCACGCCCTCGGCCTGCCCGCCGAGTCGGGCGAGGTGGTCTTCCAGGTCGCGAGGTCGGTCGGCGTCGCCGCCCACGTCGTCGAGGAGTATGCCGAGGAGCCCTTGCGCTGGCGCGGTCGCGACCCGCAGGGCTGAGCTACACCCGCTGGTCGAAGACGTGCCGGCGCACCCAGGCGTGCATCGCGATGGCAGCAGCCGCGCCGGCGTTGATCGAGCGGGTCGAGCCGAACTGCTCGATGTGGAGCACGGCCGTGCACTCGGCCCGCATCGGCTCGGACAGCCCGGGGCCCTCCTGGCCGAAGACGAGGACGCACCGGCGCGGCAGGTCGAACGTCTCGATGGGCACCGAGCCGGGCAGGTTGTCGACACCGACGAGGGCAAGCCCCTCGCCCCGCGCCCACGCGGCGAGCGCGGCGGCGTCCGGGTGGTGGTGCTCGTGCTGGTAGCGGTCGGTGACCATGGCCCCGCGTCGGTTCCACCGCCGCTTGCCGACGATGTGGAACGCGCGGGCGCCCATGGCGTTCGCCGTGCGGATGACCGACCCGATGTTGAAGTCGTGGCCCCAGTTCTCGACGGCGACGTGGAAGTCGTGGCGTCGGGCGTCGAGGTCGGCGACGATCGCGTCGTGGCGCCAGTACCGGTAGGCGTCGACGACGTTGCGCCGGTCGCCGTGCTCGAGCAGCTCGGGGTCCCAGTGGTCGCCGGACGGGCGCGGGCCCTGCCACGGGCCGACCCCGACCGCGACGGTCGGGCCGTTCGGTGCGTCCGGCCCGTTCGGGGTCTCACCCCCTTCAGGCGATGCCACGGGTCCCCTTCCGGTTCAGTCTGGAGTCACATCGGATGCCCGGAAGACTAACGACCGGGCGAACGGCCGGACGACCCACCGGGGCGGTCCGGTGGCGACAGGAGACCTGCCATGCGTTCCACGACCCCGGCGACCGGCTCGGTCACCACGCTCGCCGCGACCGGCCGGAGCCGGTCATGAGCACCGCCGCCACCGTGATCCTCGTCGTGCTCCTCGTGCCGATCCTCGCGATCTTCGCGTGGATGGTGGTCACGGCCTCGATGATCAAGGTGCCGGCCGGCGCCCTCGGCCTCGTGCTCAAGAACGGCCGGGCGACCGACCACTCCCTGACGCCCGGCCGGCACTGGGTGCCGCTCCTGCGCAAGACGATGGTCGTCGAGTACCCGTCGGTGGAGATGGCCTATCGAGCCGGCGAGGACGCGTCGTCGGCGGTGTCGCAGCTCGACCGCACCGGCCCCAGCCTCAGCTGCGCCCTCGGTGACCGGGCCCTGGCCGGCGTCGCGTACACGGTGCGCTACGCGATCATCCCCGAGCGGCTGCGCACGGTGCACGAGCGGTTCGGGCCCGAGGGCGTCCACGGACTGGTCCGGGACGAGAGCGGCCGGGCGATCAGCCGGGCCCTGAGCGACCCCGCCGTCACGGTCGAGACCCTCTTCGGGCGCGCCCGCTCCGACACCGAGACCCGGCTCGCGGAGGCCGTCACCGCCGCGCTGGAGGAGCACGGCCTCCGCGTCACCGGCTTCGTACTCGGGCCGGTCGACCTGGGCCGGACGGGGGAGGTCATCCAGGCCACGGTGCGCGCCACGTTCGAGCTCGCTCTCGAGGAGGCCGAGGCCGCCACGCGGATCGCCCAGGCCCAGAACGACGGCCGGCTCGAGCAGGAGATCACGACCGCACGCGAAGACGCCTGGCGCTACCGCGAGACCGACCTGTGGCGCGACCTCGTGCAGCGTTCGGACGGCGTTCAGGTGGGCCGTCGCCGTCCCGGCTACGGTCCCGGCCGGATGGGGCTCACGGTCCGCGAGGACCCTGCCGCTGGCCAGGGCGCCGCCGCGGCGGCCGACCAGCCTCCGGGCACTGAGCAGCAATGAACCGCGAGGGCTCCTTCGTCGACCGTCTCATCGAGATGGTCACGGTGCTCGTCCTCGGGCTCGCGACGGTCGGGACGGCCTGGTGCGGCTACCAGGCGTCCCAGTGGAGCGGGGCGCAGAGCACCGCGACGAGCACCTCGACCGACCAGCGCGTCGAGGCCAGCCGGCTGTTCGGCGTCGCGACCCAGAAGGTCAGCTACGACAGCAGCATGATCGCGCAGTACGCGCAGGCGGTGCAGGCGAAGAACACCCAGCTCGTGGCGTTCTACCGCGCGACCCTGATCCGCGAGGAGCTGCTCCCGGTCATCGACCGGTGGGAGGCCGAGATCCGGGCCGGCGGCACCCCGACGAGGCTCGTCGACGACACGAGCTACATGGACGACCAGCTCGGGCCCTACCAGGCGGCCACCGCGAAGGCGGACGCCTCGGGCAAGCAGGCGCTCCAAGCCGGGGAAACGGCGCACGACTACGTCATCAACACCATCCTGCTCGCGGTCGCACTCTTCTTCTCCGGCGTCCTGTCGAGCTTCCGCTACCGGCCGGCGCGCCTGCTGCTCGTCGTGGCCGCCATCGCGACCGTGGCCGTGGCCGCCGTGAACCTCGCGGACCTGCCCATCGCCTGACGACGCGGCCGCACGCGCAACGGGATCAGGAGGAGGACGGCACGCGCGCCGTCGTGGGCGCCGCAGCGTCCTCGACCCCGAGTGTCCGGCAGGTGCCGCCACTCCTCCTTCGCTCCCGCGTCCATCGTGAACCGGGTCCGCGCGCCGACGGAAGGGACGTCGTCCCATCGATATCCCTTCGAGACCCGCTCGAGACCCCACAGCGCGCTGACAGCGCGGATTCAGGCGCTCCCGGGCACACGGCATACCCTGTCACCCATGCACGCACTCGCCTCCGTCCTGCCGGCCATCGCGCCGGCCCTCGGCCCCAAGTGGATGGACCCCACCTACCTGCTCCAGCAGTACGGCGAGGCCTTCTTCTGGATCGCCGTCGCCATCGTCTTCATCGAGTGCGGCCTCCTCTTCCCGATCCTGCCCGGCGACTCCCTCCTCTTCGCGGTGGGCCTGTTCATCGCCACCGGCCAGGTGCACGTCAACCTCGGCGTGGCGATCGTGATCCTGTGCGCGTCGGCCTTCCTCGGCAACGTCGTCGGCTACGAGATCGGTCGGGCCCTCGGCACACCGCTCTATGCCCGCGACGGCAAGGTGCTCAAGAAGAAGTACTTCGACCAGACGACGGACTTCTTCGACCGGCACGGCAACAAGGCCCTCGTCATCGGCCGGTTCGTCCCGATCGTGCGCACCTACATCACCGTCGTGGCCGGCGTCAGCCGGATGGAGCGCCGCCGCTTCTTCACGTGGAGCGCCGTCGGCGCCGTGCTGTGGGCGGCCGGCCTCACCCTGCTCGGCTACTTCCTCGGGCAGGCCTTCCCGCGGCTCACCGACAACATCGAGGTCGCGATCCTGCTCGTCGTCGCCGTGTCGCTGCTGCCGATGGTCTACGAGTTCGTCAAGCACCGCCGCCGGGCCAAGGCGCTCGCTGCCGAGACCGCCGACGCGGCGGGCGACATCGCGGACCACGCGACGGGCAGCGATCGCGCCTCCTGACCGCGCCTCCTGACCGCGTCTTGACGTGATGTCCTGACGCGCCTCCCGAGCCCGGGGCACACTGGTGCTGCAGGGGTGATGGGAGGACGTCATGGAGGCAACGACCGAGACCCCGCACACCGGGTCCGACCTCGGCGGCGCCTACCGCCGCAGCGTGCAGTGGTGGTCGCAGCAGGTCGCCTCGGTGGCCGACGACCAGTGGGGCCTGCCGACGCCGTGCAGCGAGTGGACGGTGCGGGACCTCGTCAACCACGTGACGGGCGAGGACCTCTGGACCTCGCCGCTGATGCGCGGCCGCACCATCGCCGACGTCGGCAGCCGCCTCGACGGCGACCTCCTCGGTGAGGACGCCCGGGACGCCGCGGCGTCGGCCGCGACCGAGGCCCTCGGCACCGTCGCCGAGAAGCTCTCCTCGCACGGCACCGTGCAGCTGTCCTACGGCGAGGAGTCGATGGACGAGTACGTCCGCCAGCTCGTGGCCGACCACCTCGTGCACGGCTGGGACCTCGCCGCGGCGATCGGGCAGGACCGCGCGCTCGATCCGGGGCTCGTGGCCGACGTGGCGACGTGGTTCGACCGCATGGAGGAGGCCTACCGCTCCGGCGGGGCCGTCGGACCGCGTATGCCGTCCGGCGGCGACGCGCAGACCGACCTCCTCGCGCGCTTCGGACGGGATGCCACGTGGGGTCCGAACCATGCGGGTTTCACCGCCTTCGTCGCGGCGTTCGGACGGGGCGACGTCGACGCGATCATGTCGCTCATGACCGACGACTGCGTCTTCGAGGCCACCGGACCAGCGCCGGACGGTCTACGCCATGAGGGCGCGACCGACGTGCGCTCGGTGTGGGAGTCGCTCTTCACCGAGACGGGCAGCCCGCTCTTCACGGCCGAGGAGTCCTTCGTCGCCGGCGACCGCGGGGTGCTGCGCTGGCGCTTCTCCTGGGTCGCCCCGGACGGCTCGCCCGGCCACGTGCGCGGCATCGACGTCGTGCGCCTGCGCGACGGCAAGGTCTGCGAGAAGCTCTCGTACGTCAAGGGCTGACGCCCCGAACACCCTCCGGTCAGGCGCCGGACGTGCCCGGGCCGGCCGAGTCGGACGTCGGGTCGGGCTGGGTGGCACCGGGGGCCTGGGCCTGCGGCAGCGCGCCGGGCGCGCCACCCGGCTGGGTCGACGAGCCGCCGACGGCACCGGGCTGGGTGGACGCCGAGACGGCCGGGGTGCCGGAGCCCCCGACGGCGCTGTCGCCCCCGAAGGCGACGCTCGGGGCGACGGCCTCGGTCGCGGGGGTCTCGAAGTACTCGGCGCGCTTGACGCCCGCCATGTTGGCGACGATGTTCGAGGGGACGGACTCGACCTTGGTGTTGAGCTCGCGCACGAGGGCGTTGTAGTAGCGGCGCGAGCTCGCGATGCGGTCCTCGGTGCTCGTCAGCTCCTGCTGGAGGGCGAGGAAGTTCTGGTTGGCCTTGAGGTCGGGGTAGGCCTCGGCGACGGCCATGAGGCGACCGAGCGCCTGGCTCAGCTGGCCCTCGGCCTGCGCCGCCGCAGCGGGGGTCGACGCGCCCGACATCGCGGCGGACCGGGCCTGCATGACCTCCTCGAGCGTGCCGCGCTCGTGCGACGCGTAGCCCTTGACCGTCTCGACCAGGTTGGGGATGAGGTCGTGGCGACGCTTCAGCTCGACGTCGATCTGGCGCCAGCCCTCCTCGACCTTGTTGCGCAGGCCGATGAGGCCGTTGTACATGACGACGCCGACGACGGCGAGGAGCACGACGAGGCCGAGCAGGATCCAGACGATGATCATGGGTTCTCCCGATAGAGGGCGGCGGGTCGGTGTGCCGATCGAGCCGATCCTAGTGCTGGGCGCACGCGTGCGGACCGGGTCGCGGGTGCGACGCAGGCGCTGCTCGCCCGGTTCCTGTCGGTGCCGGGCCCTAGCGTGGACGCATGACGACGCTCCGGTTCACGGCCGACCTGTGGCGCTGGGAGGCGCAGACGGGATGGTTCTTCGTGACGGTCGGCGACGACGCGTCGGCACGCATCCGCGAGGTCCCGCGGCCGTCGCGGGGCTTCGGCTCGGTGCGCGTCCGGGCGACCGTCGGAGCCACGTCGTGGACGACGTCCGTCTTCCCGGACGCGAGCCGGGGCGCCTACGTGCTGCCGGTCAAGAAGGCGGTCCGCCACGCCGAGGGTCTCGGCGAGGGCGACCCCGCCGACGTCGTCCTCGAGGTCCTCGAGTGAGCGGCCTCGACGCACCGGCCCGCAACCGGGTCGACCCCTTCGGCGACGTCGTCGCCGCCCCCGGGCGCGGCGACCTCATGGGCAACCGGGGCCGCCTCCACGACGGCGCCGGCACGCGCGACGTCCGCCGGCACCACGTCGGACGCGCGTGGATCACGTGCCTGCTCAAGTTCCGCGACCGCCGCGTGCGGCAGTGGGACCCCAGCCACTACACGCCGCTCTTCTTCCTCGACGAGGCGCTCGCCCTCGCGGCCGGGCATCGTCCGTGCGCCGAGTGCCGTCGCGCCGACTTCAGCCGGTTCCGCGACCTCGTCGCGGCGAGCCACCGCACGACCCACCTGCCGGCGCCCGGTCTCGACCGGCTGCTCCACGACGAGCGCTGGGACCCGCGGCGGCGCACCCGCCGGCTGCATGCCTACGCCTGGGGTGACGTGCCCGACGGCACCTACGTGCTGCTGGGTTCGGGTCCTGCCGTCGTCACCAGCGGCGGCCTGCTGCCGTGGCTGCCCGACAACACGTATGCCGCCACGCCCGTCGAGCGCCCGCGCGCCGGCGTCGCGACGGTGATCACGCCACCGTCGTCCGTCGAGGCGCTGCGGGCGGGGTTCGAGGTGCGCGTCGGGCGGCGCCCGGGAGGCCCTCAGGCGAGCCCGAGCTCCTCGAGCGAGAAGGCGTAGCGGTACTCCACGCCGGCCTCGGCGGTGATCCGGTCGCCGGCGCCGGTGGCGCGGTCGGCGATGGTGGCGACGGCGACGACCTCGGCGCCGTCCTCACGGGCTGCCTCGACGGCGGCGAGCGGCGACGCACCGGTCGTCGTCGTGTCCTCGACGACGAGCACCCGTCGACCCGTGATCGACGGCCCCTCGATGCGCTGCTGGAGGCCGTGCGCCTTGCCGGCCTTGCGCACGACGAAGGCGTCGAGGCGCTCACCGGCGGCCGCGGCCGCGTGCAGCATCGAGGTCGCGACGGGGTCGGCGCCGAGCGTGAGGCCACCGACGGCGGCATACGTGAGGTCCTTGGTCAGCTCGCGCATGACGATCCCGACGAGGGGCGCGGCCTCCCCGTCGAGGGAGATGCGGCGCAGGTCGACGTAGTAGTCGGCCTCCTTGCCGGAGCTGAGGGTCACGCGACCGTGGACGATCGCCTTCTCTCGGATGATCTCGAGCAGGCGGGCACGGGCAGCGGCGGTGTCAGTGACGGTCACGAGGCTCCATCGTAGGGCCCCACGTCAGTCGGGCCGGAAAAGCGCTGTCGGGCGGGCGCGCCCGGGTGGTAGACATCCGGCGTGACGAGCGAGCTCGAGTTCCCCGACCTGCTGCGCCTCATCGACGAGCGGTCGCAGGCCTTCCGCTCCGCCGTCTCGACGGCGGCCAGCCTGGACGTGCCGGTCCCGACCTGTCCCGAGTGGACGCTGCTCGACCTGGTGCACCACCTGGGCGAGGGCCGTCGGTCGTGGGCCGCCACGGTCGCGGCCGGCCCGGCCGCCACCTCCCGGGTCCGGCCGCCGTCGGACGGCGAGCGA
>NZ_JBFUEN010000023.1:0-65010 GCF_056403915.1 Terrabacter sp. P2_E3 | reverse complement strand
ATCGTGCGCCACTCCGGGCCGCAGAAGGGGCCGGTGTTCGTCTACCAGCTCGTCCTCTYCGTGCTCGTGCTCGTCGCGGCGGGGACGGGCGACTGGCTGCTGCTCCTGGGGTGTCTGGTCTTCGTCGTCTCCGACACCGTGCTCGGGCACGACCGCTTCGTCCACGAGCGCCGCTGGGCGCCGCTCACGGTCATCGTGACCTACCACGTGGCCCAGACCCTCATCGTCGTAGCCCTCTACCGCTGAACCCCGCCCCCCACCCCACTCGAGTGAGCGCGCAGTCCCAGTCGAGTGAGCGCTCGTCCACACCTCTTTGCCTTCAGAGCTCGGCTTCCACAGACGTGTCCTCGCACTTCCGCTGTCGGTGCTCGGTGCCGACAGTGAACGGGTGCGCAGACTTCAGGTGCCAGAACCCGTCATCGACGAGGCGCTCCTCGCTCAGTGCAGGGCGGCCTTTCCCGTGCTGCCAGCTTCCAGCGCGTTCTCACACGTGACTGCGGCGCGGCTGCTCGGTCTTCCCTTGTCGTATGCCATAGCGGAAGACGTGCGCTTGCACGCCATGAGGCCGATCGCTCACGCGCAGACGCGAATCGATGGGATCGTCGGACATCGCTTCCATCACCCCCGCGAGATGGTGACGGTCGACGGCATGCAGGTCGTCTGTCCTGCGGACACCTGGGTCGACATGGGTGAGCTGGTCGGGCGGGGGAGACCTGTCGGACTCGATGACCTCATCGTCCTCGGGGATGCCTGCGCGACGAGACTCGGCGCTGTCGAACCCCTACGCGTTGCACTCGGGCGGAGAACACGTCCGCGTGGCAAGCGCACGCTCCAAGAGGCTCTGGGACTCATCCGGTTCGGTTCGGCATCACCGATGGAGTCGGTTGTCCGGGTCATGTTTGTGCGCGCCGGCCTGCCGGAGCCGCTGTTGAACGAGCCGGTCCACGCGTCCGACGGCTCCGGTCGTCTGCTGGGGTTCGGTGACCTTGTCTGGAAGATCCATCGACCCGGCAAGAAGCCCGTCAAGGTCATCGGTGAGTACCAAGGAGAGGAGTTCCACGCATCCGACGAACAACGTGAGCACGACAAGCATCGCCGCCGCGGGTTCGAACGGGATGGCTGGACCGTGCAGGAGATCTGGAAGTCCGACGTCAGTGATGATCAAGCACGGCGAGCCCTCGTGGAGAGGATGGCCTGGAGCTTGAGGGTTCCTGCCGACGAGCTCCGGCTCAGCGAGGTCAGCCCGCGCTTCTTCTCACAGCACGCGATCGACGTGGCGATCCAGCGAGGGATGCGGAACGGCGGGAGCCCGCGATGGTGACGGGGCGCTCACTCGATTGTGGCTGGGCGCTCACTCGAGTTGCCGTGGGATCACCCAGGGTGTGATGGGTAGGGGCGCGGGGCCACTCGACGTGGTGGGGCGCACTCGGGTGAGCGCCCGCGGGATGGGGGAGTGGGGCTGCGCTAACCTTGGGCGCATGGCTGGCCTGCTGCTCCTTCCGCAGCCGCGTTGACGAAGGTCGGGACTCCCGACATCAACGCGGCTTCCCCTCCTGCGCGAGGGGTTTTCTTTTGCCCAGACCGAGCAGCGACGAAAGAGAAGACATGAGCGAGCAGACATCCGAGAACCCGTTCCGGTACACCGCGGCGATGGCGCAGCAGATCGAGACCTCCTGGCAGGACCGCTGGGAGGAGGAGGGCACCTTCAACGCCCCCAACCCCGCCGGTCCCTGGGCCGAGCCCGAGAAGGTCGCGGCGCGCGGCGAGAAGCTCGTCGTCCTCGACATGTTCCCCTACCCCTCGGGCGTCGGCCTGCACGTCGGCCACCCGCTCGGCTACATCGCGACCGACGTCTACAGCCGCTTCCACCGGATGCTCGGCAAGAACGTCCTGCACGCCCTCGGCTATGACGCGTTCGGCCTGCCCGCTGAGCAGTACGCCGTCCAGACCGGGCAGCACCCTCGGAAGACCACCGAGGAGAACATGACGAACATGAAGCGACAGCTGCGCCGCCTCGGGCTGGGCTTCGACAACCGCCGCATCTTCGCGACGATCGACGACGACTACTACCGCTGGACGCAGTGGATCTTCCTGCAGATCTGGGACGCGTGGTACGACGCCGACGCCGTGCGCGAGGACGGCGGCCGCGGCAGGGCGCGCCCCATCAGCGAGCTCGTCGAGGAGCTCGAGTCCGGCCGTCGCACCGTCGTCGACGCCGGCGGTCGCGGCTGGGCCGACCTGTCCGCGACCGAGCGCGCCAAGGTCCTCGAGGGCCACCGGCTGGCCTACACCGACGAGGCGCCGGTCAACTGGTGCCCCGGCCTCGGCACGGTGCTCTCCAACGAGGAGGTCACGAACGAGGGGCGCTCCGAGCGCGGCAACTACCCCGTCTTCCGTCGCAACCTCAGCCAGTGGAAGATGCGCATCACCGCGTACGCCGACCGCCTGGCCGACGACCTCGACGGGGTCGACTGGCCCGAGAAGGTCAAGCTCATGCAGCGCAACTGGATCGGCCGGTCCAAGGGCGCCCGCGTCACCTTCCCCGTCGTCACCGGCACGGGCGAGACGGACGGCATCGACGTCTTCACGACGCGCCCCGACACGATCTTCGGCGCGACCTTCATGGTCATCGCGCCCGAGCACCCGCTCGTCGACGCGCTCGTCCCGGCCGGCGCGTGGCCCGAGGGCACCAAGGACGTCTGGAAGGGGGCGGACGCCGACGCGACCGCGACCCCGAAGGAGGCCGTGACGGCATACCAGCTCGCCGCGTCTCGCAAGGGTGACGTCGAGCGTCAGACCGAGGGCAAGGACAAGACCGGTGTCTTCACCGGGTCGTGGGCCACGAATCCCCTGACGGGAGAGCGCATCCCGGTCTTCGTCGCCGACTATGTGCTGATGGGCTACGGCACCGGCGCCATCATGGCCGTGCCGGGGCAGGACACCCGCGACTGGGAGTTCGCCGAGAAGTTCGACATCCCGATCATCCGCACCGTCCAGCCCACCGAGGGCCACCCCGCCGACGAGCCGTTCCTCGGCGACGGCGTCGCGATCAACTCCGCCAACGACCGCATCTCGCTCGACGGCCTGCACGTCGCCGCGGCCAAGGCGCGCATCATCGCGTTCCTCGAGGACGAGGGCATCGGCGAGGGCACGATCAGCTACCGCATCCGCGACTGGCTCTTCAGCCGCCAGCGCTACTGGGGCGAGCCGTTCCCCATCATGTTCGACGAGGACGGGGTGGCGTATGCCGTCCCCGACGACGAGCTGCCGCTGACCCTCCCGGACGTGCCGGACTACAGCCCCAAGACGTTCGACCCCGACGACTCGCAGAGCAGCCCCGAGCCGCCGCTGTCGCGCGTGCCCGAGTGGGTCGAGGTCGAGCAGGACCTCGGCGACGGCCGTGGTCTGCGCACGTTCCGCCGCGAGACGAACACCATGCCGAACTGGGCCGGCTCGTGCTGGTACTACCTGCGCTACCTCGACCCGGCCAACCACGACGCGTTCGTCGACCCGGCCAACGAGGCGTACTGGATGGGCCGCCACGCCACCCCGGTGGAGGGCGCCCCGGCCGGCACCCGCGACCCCGGCGGCGTGGACCTCTACGTCGGCGGCGTCGAGCACGCCGTGCTGCACCTGCTCTACGCCCGCTTCTGGCACAAGGTCCTCTTCGACCTCGGCCACGTGCACAGCGAGGAGCCCTTCCGGAAGTACTTCTCGCAGGGCTACATCCAGGCGTACGCCTACACCGACAGCCGCGGCCAGTACGTCACCGCGTCCGAGGTCGAGGAGCACCCGGGCAGCCACGGCGCCGAGCCGACGTTCACGTGGCAGGGGCAGCCGGTCTTCCGCGAGTACGGCAAGATCGGCAAGTCGCTGAAGAACTCCGTCAGCCCCGACGAGATGTACGACGCGTACGGCGCCGACACCTTCCGCGTCTACGAGATGTCGATGGGCCCGCTCGAGCTGAGCAAGCCGTGGGAGATCCGCGCCGTCGTCGGCAGCCAGCGATTCCTGCAACGCCTGTGGCGCAACGTCGTCGACGAGTCGACGGGCGAGGTCCGGGTCGTCGACGCGCCGCTCGACCAGGCCCTGACGACGCAGCTGCACCAGACGATCGCCGGGGTCCGCGAGGACTTCGAGGGGCTGCGCTTCAACACGGCCATCGCCAAGCTCATCGAGCTCAACAACGCCGTGACGAAGCTCGACGCCCCGCCGCGCGAGGTGGTCGAGACGATGGTGCTCATGCTCGCTCCCGTGGCCCCGCACATCGCGGAGGAGATGTGGCAGCGCCTCGGTCACGACGGTGGGGTGGCGTATGCCGCGTTCCCCGTCAGCGACCCCGCGAAGATCGTCGAGGAGCAGGTCACCTGCGTCATCCAGATCAAGGGCAAGGTGCGCGACCGTGTCGAGGTGAGCCCCGACATCTCCGAGGACGACCTGCGCGAGCTGGCGCTCGGTCGTGACAAGGTGAGGGCGGCGACCGAGGGCGGCATCCGCACCGTCATCGTGCGGGCACCCAAGCTCGTCAACGTCGTCCCGATGTGACGAGCTGCTGACCGACGACGGAGGGAGCGGGACGTGACCACGAGGATCGTCACCGACTCGACGGCCTACCTGCCCGGTGGGGTCCTCGAGGAGCACGGCATCGAGGTCGTCCCGCTCCACGTCGTCGTCGGGGGCCGCGACCACGTCGAGGGCCGGGACATCTCGGCCGAGCGGGTCGCGGCGGCCCTGCGCGAGTACACCATCGTCACGACGTCGCGCCCGACCCCGCAGGCGTTCGCCGAGACGTACCAACGGCTCGCCGACGAGGGGGCGACCGCGATCGTGTCGATCCACCTGTCGTCGCAGATGTCGGGCACCGTCGAGGCAGCCCGGCTCGCGGCGGCCGAGGCCCCGGTCCCGGTCGAGGTCGTCGACAGCGAGACCATCGGCATGGCCATGGGGTTCGCCGTCGTGGCAGCGGCCGAGGCGGCCGCCGGCGGCGCCGACGCGACGCTCGTCCTCGACGCCGTGCGCTCGCGGCTCCAGCCCTCGGGCGTCCTCTTCTACGTCGACACGCTCGAGCACCTACGGCGTGGTGGTCGCATCGGTGCCGCGTCGGCCCTGCTCGGGTCGGCCCTCGCCATCAAGCCGATCCTCGCCGTCCGTGGCGGCCGCATCGTGCCGGTCGAGAAGGTCCGCACGTCCGCGCGTGCGGTGGCCCGCATCGAGGCGATGGTCGTCGAGCAGGTAGAGCAGGGCGGCCTCGCGGTCGACATCGCCGTGCACCACCTCGACGCCCGCGCCCGCGCCGAGCAGATCGCGTCGGAGCTGCGCACGATGGTCCCGGGCTCGCCGGACGTGCTCGTCGTCGAGCTCGGCGCCGTCGTCGGCGCCCACGTGGGGCCCGGCACCGTAGCGATCGCCGTCAGCCCACGTCCCGGCGACCCGCTGCCGGACCGTCCGTCACCCAGCGAGGTCTCCGGGTCGTGAACGTCGGCACGGTGCTCGCCTGGGCGGGAGGAGTGGTCGCCGCCTTCCTCGTCGGCTCGCTCAACCCGGCGACGATGATCGCCCGCCTCCTCGGCCACGACCTCGCCTCGTCCGGGTCGGGCAACCCGGGCGCGACGAACGCCGGCCGGGTTCTCGGCCGCAAGTGGGGTGTCGTCGTCGGTGTGCTCGACGTCCTCAAGGGTCTCGTCCCGACGTTCGTCGCCGGCCACCTCTTCGGCGCCCACGCGGCATACGCCGTCGGCATCGCCGCGGTGCTCGGACACATCTGGTCACCCTTCCTCAAGGGACGCGGGGGCAAGGGTGTCGCGACGACGCTCGGGGCGATCCTCGGGGTGCATCCGTGGGTGGCACTCGTCGTCGTCGTGGTCTTCGCCGTCGCCGTCGCCCTGACCCGTTGGGTCGCGGCCGGATCCATCTTCGGGGCCCTTGCGATGCTCGTCGTCGCCGTCCTCATCTGGACAGGTCACGCGCCTGGCGATGTGTGGACCGGCCTGTGGCTCATGGCGATCGGGCTGCTCGTCCTCGCTCGACACAAGAACAACGTCATCGGCTGGTGGCGTCAGCGGCACCTGCCCTGAGCGGCTTCGTCCCACGTCGACCGCTGCGTCCCACGAATCTGCGAGTCGAAGTTCCCTGGCGACGGTCGAGGACTGACGAAGACGTGGTAGCTGACGACCGGCCGCGACGTCTCGGGCACTCCCGCCGTCGACGGGAGCCCGGTCCACGTCCCTGACTGGGCGGGCAGCCTGTGCCGTCAACCGCACCACCGGTGACGTCGTGTGGCAGCGCACGATCAGCAGCTACACCGGGGGCCTACTCGGCGCTCACGCCGCGCTACGTCTGCTGCCGCGCCTGCCGGCGAACGACTACTTCGACTCGATCCTCGCGCTCGACATGGGGTCCGGGGCCGTCAGGGCGGCGAGGGCGGCGCGGGTCGTCTCGGCCCGGGGCTCGGCCTGCTCCTCGCGGATCACGAGGCATGCCTCGAAGCACGTGACCGCCTCGTCGGTGCGCCCCGTGTCGACGAGGAACCGACCCAGGTGGTGCAGCGTGTAGTGCTCGAGAACCCGGTCGCCTGACGTGCGAGCGAGCTCGAGCGCCTCACGGAAGTGCGCCTCGGCGGCGGAGGCCTCGTCGGCGTAGTGCTCGGCCGTCGCGAGCACGAGGAGCGCCCAGCGCAGCGTCTCGCCGCGGCCGGTGTCCCGGGCGACGTGGACCGCCGGGCGAGCCAGCGCGACGGCCTCCTGCTCCAGCCCGGCGATGGTGAGCGCCTCGGCGAGGTCGACGGCGGCGTCGAGCACCGCGCCGCCCGCGCCGTCGCCGGGCGCTGCCTCGACGGCGGACGTGAGGTCGGTGCGGGCCGCCTCGAGGGCGTCCTCGTTCTCCTCCGGCGTCCGGGTGAACCGACCGAAGTGCGGCTGACCGACGACGAACGCGGACCCGCTCATGGGAGCAGGCTACCGACCGGACCGCGCCTGCTCGTGGTCGAGCGTCGAGCGCGACGGGGTTCGGTCAGGCGGTGGCGGCACACGGCATACGCAGGCTGTGGTGGCGGCTCAGAAGACGATGGTGCGGCGGCCCGAGAGGAAGACGCGGGACTCCGCGTGGTCGCGGACCGCGCGCGAGAGCACCCGACGCTCGACGTCGCGGCCGATGGCGACGAGCCTCTCGGGGGACTCGGCGTGCGTGACGCGGACGACGTCCTGCTCGATGATCGGGCCCTCGTCGAGGTCGGCCGTGACGTAGTGGGCCGAGGCACCGATGAGCTTGACGCCCCGGTCGTGCGCCTGGTGGTAGGGCTTGGCGCCCTTGAAGCCCGGCAGGAACGAGTGGTGGATGTTGATGGCCCGGCCCTCGAGCGCGCGGCACAGCCCGTCGCTGAGGATCTGCATGTAGCGCGCGAGCACGACGAGCCCGACGTCCTCGGTCTCGACGAGACGGAGCAGCTCGGCCTCGGCGTCGGCCTTGGTGTCCTTCGTGACGGGGATGACGGTGAAGGGCAGGCCGTAGTACTCGACGAGCCCCCGGCAGTCCTCGTGGTTGCTGACGACGCCGACGATGTCGATGGGGAGGTCGCCGGACTTCCAGCGGTAGAGCAGGTCGAGCAGGCAGTGGTCGAACTTGCTGACGAGGATGACGGTGCGGCAGTGCTCGTCCTCGGGCCGGGCCGCGAGGTGGTGGTGCGCGATGGCCGGGCTCTCACGGATCGCGGCCAGGACCTGCTCGACCTCGTGCGCCTCGGCGTCGAAGACGGTGCGCATGAAGAAGAGGTCGGTGTCCTCGTCGGAGTACTGCTGGTTCTCGACGATGTTGGCCGAGACGGCGAGCAGCGCCGCGGAGACGGCCGCCACGATGCCGGGTCGGTCGTCGCAGGTGAGGGTCATGATGTGCCGAGCCATTGGAGCAGTCTGGACCAGCCGGACGCGGGGGCGTGAATCGACGCGCGGGCCGTCTCGGGCCGTGGCCGTCCACACCCCTTCGAGTGCGGGTCGGGTTGTCCCCAGCGGGTGCCCGAGGGTGGGCGGGTGGGCGGCCGGCTTCCTAGCGTCGGGGTATGCCGTTCCGACCCGCCCAGAGACCGCCGGACCTCGAGCGGGTGGCCCGGATCCTCGGCGCGGACACTGGTCGCGTCGGGCCGGGGGATGACCGTGCCCGTGCTGCTCCGGCGGAGGGCGAGGAAGTCGGCGGCTGGGTGCCTCGCGCTCCGGGCGCGGCCGTCGGCGAGAACCCGGTGGCGTCAGCGGTGCGGAGGCTGACCCAGCGGGCCACCGACGACGACGAGGTGGAGCGGCTCGACGCCGACCTTCGTCGGGCGCGGCGGCCGGGCGTCCTCACGGTCCCGGACGAGCTGCGCACGGGGCGGCGCGGGGTGAGCAGCGCGGCCGTCGTCTCGATGCTCGCCCTCGTCGTGGCCGTCGGTTGCGTCTTCGTGTTGCGCGTCCTGTGGGCCGAACGCTCGGCGTCCGCTCCGGACGTCGCGCCCGGACCGTCGAGATCGGTCCAGGTCGTGGGTGGGACGGCGACGGCGGCGGCCCGGATGACGACGGACCCGTCGACTGGTGCAGCAGTGTCGGGCGCTGCGTCGGGTGCGCCGTCAGGTGCGCCGTCCGGTGGCCCGACGTCCGGCGCGGAGCTCGTCGTGCACGTCGTCGGGCAGGTCGTGCGTCCGGGCCTCGTGCGGCTGCGTCCCGGAGCCCGCGTGGCCGATGCCCTCACGGCAGCCGGCGGCACCCGCACCGGCGCGGACGTCGCGGCCCTCAACCTCGCGCGGCTCGTCGTCGACGGCGAGCAGATCCGGGTGCCGAGGCCGGGGGAGCCGCCGGCCGTAGGTCCGGGAGCCGGAGGGGCGGGGGGCGCGGGAAGCAGCGGCGCCGGTGGCGCCGGTGGCGCAGGCACGTCGGGTTCGTCGGGTGGCTCGAACGGCGCGGTGAGCCTCAACGCGGCCGACGCGGCAGCACTCGACACGCTGCCCGGCGTCGGGCCGGTTCTCGCCCAGCGGATCATCGACTGGCGCACCGAGCACGGCCGCTTCACCTCGGTCGACGAGCTCGGCGAGGTGAGCGGCATCGGCGACAAGCTCATGGCCCAGCTGCGCCCCAAGGTGACGCTGTGACGCGGCGGGCGCCGGACCCCCCGAGGGAACGCGAGCAGGCGCCCCCGGGCCCGTCCCTCGTCGTGCTGACCGGGCGCGAGACGGTGCGGCGGGTCCGGCCCCGCACGGCGCGGCGCCTCGACCTGCGGCTCCTGGTGCCCGTGGTGGTCGCGTGGCCTGCCCTGGCTTTCTGGGGACTCCTCGCCCCGACCTGGCTCGTCGCCGCGGTGGCCCTGGCCGCCATCGCGGGAGGTGTCCTTGCTGCCACCGCGGCTGGGCGCGGGGTCACCGCGTGCCGACCGCGGTCCGTGCGGCTGCCGCCTCGCGGTGCGGGCGTGCGCGCGAGTGCCATGGCGTTCGGGCCGCCTGCTCTGCGCGGCGTCGCAGCCGTCTGCGCCGTGCTCGCCCTCCTGTTCGGCGCCGCCGTCGGTCACCGGGCCGTGCGGACCGCAGGTCCGGTCGAGGGACTCGCCGCCGAGCGAGCCGTGGTCACGGTCAGGGCCACGGTGGCCGCCGACCCACGAGCGGTCCGTGGCGGGACCGGAGCAGGGGCGGACCGTCCCGATGCCGCCGTCGTCAGCGTCGTGCGCCTCGACGTGACCCAGGTCGCGGGGCGGGGTCGCACCACGACGGTGACCGCTCCCGTGCTCGTCATCGGACGAGGCACGCAGTGGTCGACACTGCGGTGGCACGACGAGGTCGAGGCCGTCCTGCGGCTCGGACCGGCCGAGCCCGGCGACGACGTCGTCGCCGTGGCGACCCCCAAGGGCGCCGTCGAGGTCGTCGGGTCCGCCGGTGGGGTCTTCGCGGCGGCCGATGCGGTGCGTGGGCGCTTCCGAGCCGCCACCGCCGACCTCTGGCCCGACGCGCGCGGTCTCGTCCCGGCGCTCGTCGTCGGCGACACCTCACAGACGCCGCCCGACCTCACTGCGGCGATGCTCGAGACGGGTCTCAGCCACCTCAGCGCGGTGTCCGGCAGCAACGTCACGTTCGTGCTCGCCGCGGTGGTGTGGCTCTGCGGGCTGGTCGGAGTCCGGCGACGTTGGCGCCCGGCGGCGGCTGCACTGGGCCTGCTCGGCTTCGTGATCCTCGCCCGCCCCGAGCCCAGCGTCGTGCGCGCCGCCGTCATGGGGGTCGTCGGGCTGCTCGCGCTCTCGACGTCACGGCGCCGGGCGGGCATCCCGGCGCTCGCCGGTGCGATCGT
This sequence comes from Terrabacter sp. P2_E3, assembly GCF_056403915.1. Taxonomy (NCBI): domain Bacteria; kingdom Bacillati; phylum Actinomycetota; class Actinomycetes; order Micrococcales; family Intrasporangiaceae; genus Terrabacter; species Terrabacter sp. P2_E3. The sequence goes on along the minus strand of NZ_JBFUEN010000023.1, from coordinate 54,718 downwards.
CGTGCTGCTCGTGTGGGACCCGTGGCTGTCCCGCTCCTACGGTTTCGCCCTGTCGAGCATCGCCACCCTCGGGCTGCTGGTCCTCGCCCGGCCGTGGGGGCGCGTCATCTCCCGCGGGCTCCCGAGACTCCTCAAGCCACTGGGTCCCGTCCTCGCGATCCCGGTCGCGGCCCAAGCCGTCTGTGCGCCGGTCGTCGTGCCTCTGCAGGGGAGTGTCTCGGTCGTCGCCGTGCTCGCCAACCTCCTCGCGGCGCCCTTCGTCGCGCCGACGACCGTCGTCGGCGTCGTCGTCGCTCTCGTCTCGGTCGTCTGGGTCGCGGGTGCGGCGGGGCTGGCGTGGGTGGCGGCGCTACCGGCCCAGGCCATCGCTGCCGTGGCGCGGTGGTGCGCCGACCTGCCCTTCGGCAGCGTCGCCTGGGGCGACTCGGCGGGCGCGGCGATCCTGCTCGCCGTCCTCACCGTCGGCGTCGTCGCCGCGGCGCCGTGGGCGTGGTTCCGCACGAGACACCGCCCCACGGTGGCCGTCGCCGTCGTCGTGCTCGCGACGGGCTTCGCGGCGCCGACCGCGCCGCTCGCCTGGCCCCCACCCGGATGGGCCCTCATCGCCTGCGACGTCGGTCAGGGCGACGGGATCGTCGTCGACAACGGCGGCGGACACGTCGTCGTCGTGGACACCGGTCCCGACCCGGAGCCGATGCGGGCCTGCCTCGACCGCATCGGCGCGACGGCCGTCGACCTCGTCGTGCTGACCCACTACCACGCCGACCACGTCGGCGGACTGGCCGCGGTGCTCGAGAGGCCGGTCGCCGAGATCCGGGCCTCGCCCGTGCTCGACCCGCCCGCCGAGGCAGCCCGCGTCGCCCGGCTCGCCGCCGCCCGACGCATACCTCTGGGCGAGCTGCGGGCCGGAGAGCGCCTTGCCGTCGGGGCGGTGAGTGCCGACGTCTGGTGGCCCGCGCGCCGCATCGACGCGGGCTCCGTGCCCAACAACGGCTCGGTCGTGATGACGATGCACGTCCACGGCCTCACCGTGCTGCTGGCAGGTGACATCGAGCGCGAGGCCGCCGGGCAGGTGCTCCACGAGTCACAGCTCGACCCGCAGCGTTGGGGCCGCGTCGACGTGCTCAAGGTGGCCCACCACGGGTCGAGCAACCGCGACGACCGCATCCTCGACCACGTCGACGGACGGCTCGCGCTCATCAGCGTCGGCGCCGGCAACGACTACGGCCACCCTGCGCCCGCCACGATGGAAGCCTTGCAGGACAGGGGTTTCCACGTGCACCGCACCGACCTCGAGGGTGACGTCGCAGTCGTCACAGACGGGGACGAGGTCCGCGCGGTTTCCGGGTGAGCGGCCGTCAGTCGTGCGCGACCCCCGGCGCGAGCTCGAAGTCGGCGAAGTCGAAGCCGGGCGACACGAGGCAGCTGACGAGCGCGTCGTCATCACCCGGCACGGTGCGCTCCCAGACGTGCGCAGGGACGACCACCTGGGCCACCTGCCCCGCCATGAGGTCGATACCGAGCACGACCAGGTCGGCACCACCGTCGGAGGCTGGCTGGGCTCCGGTGCCGCCCAGCTCGAGCACGACCGAGCCGGTGTGAGCGAGCCACACCTCGTCGGAGGCCACCCGGTGCCAGGCGGAGGACTCGCCGGCGGGCAGGAGGAAGTGGACGAGGGTGGCGGTCGCTCGCACGCGACCGTCCGGCAGCGTCACGGTGTCGGGGGAGACCCACGTCTGCCGGAACCACCCGCCCTCCGGGTGCGGCTCGAGGTCGAGGACGTCGGCGAGGGGCGGGCGCATGCCGTCCATCATCCCGCCCCTCGCGCCGATGGTCATGGTGCCTGCTCAGCCGTGCTTCACCGACGGGTCGGCAGGCTTCGGCGGCCACGGGAAGAAGCCGCTCGTCCGGCGCACGTAGTCGGCGTAGTCGGGGCGGCGGTCGCCGATGTCCTTCTCGAGCAGCTTCTTGCCGGTGCCGCCGTAGAGGTTCCACACCATGACGGCCGGCGACAGGATCGTCAGCACGCCGGGCCAGGCGCTCGCCGCGACGAGGAACAGCCCGGTCCAGACGCTCGCGTCGCCGAAGTAGTTCGGGTGCCGCGTGTAGCGCCAGAGGCCGGTGTCGAGCACCGTGCCCTTGTTGGCGGGGTCGTTGCGGAAGCGTGTCAGCTGGAGGTCGCCGACCGACTCGAAGAAGAAGCCGATGGCCCAGACGACGACGCCCAGCCACAGCACCCAGCCGATGCCACCCTGGACGAACATCGCGATCTGGACCGGCAGCGAGACGAACCACATGATGACGCCCTGCGGGAGGTAGATGTGCAGCAGTGCGTAGGCGTTCGGGTTGCCGTCGGCACGCTTGAGCATCGCCTCGTAGCGCGGGTCCTCACCCTTGCTCCGTGACCTTCTGAAGATGTGCGCGGCCAGGCGAAGCCCCCACACGACCGTGAGCACCAGCGCCAGCCAGCGCCGCAGCGCGTCACCGTGGCCGCCGCTCGTCACGAACGCCGTGAGGGCGATGGCCGCGAACCCTAGCCCCCAGGTCACGTCGATGACGGCCTGCTTGCCGACGCGCAGCGCCACGGCGAACGTGATGCCGAGAACGACCACGACAGCGAGCGCCGTGAACAGCAGCGTGCGCCCGAAGGCGCCGCCGTCGAAGCCGGTGGCCTCGGCCGCCGGAGCCACGACGGGAGCGACGGACGTCCAGGCTGACGTCACCGTGGTCACCAGGTCCGGACGGGCGGCATACCGCTGCGGCCGTCGGCGGTCGGCTTCACGGCGAGGATCTGGTCGACGCCCATGCGGCCCTCCTCGAAGGCGAGCGCGCCACCGACGAGGTAGAGACGCCAGACGCGGCCGACCTCCTCGCCGACCATGGCCACGACCTGGTCCCAGTTGGCCTCGAACGTGTCGTACCAGGCGTTGACGGTCCACACGTAGTGCTCGCGCAGGGCGTGCACGTCGCGGACCTCGAGACCGGCCTGCTCGATGAGGTCGACCGTCTCGCCGACCGGGCGCATGTGCATGTCGGGCGCGATGAAGGCCTCGATGAAGGGACCGCCGCCAGGGCGCGTCGTGCGCGACATCTGCTGGATCAGCGCGCGACCGCCCGGCCGCAGCAGACGGTGGATCTGCCCCGTGAACGTCGGGTAGTTCTTCTGCCCGACGTGCTCGCCCATCTCGATCGAGGAGATGGTGTCGAAGGGGCCGTCCGGCACCTCGCGGTAGTCCTGGAGCCGGATCTCGACGCGATCCTGCAGGCCGCGCTCGCGGATCCGCTCGTCGATGAACGCCTTCTGCTCGCTCGAGATCGTGACGCCGACGACGTGGGCGCCGAACCTCTCGGCCGCGTGCAGCGAGAGGGAGCCCCAGCCGCAGCCGATGTCGAGGTGCCGGCTGCCGGGCTCGATGCCGAGCTTGCGGCACACGAGGTCGAGCTTGTCGCGCTGCGAGTCCTCGACGGTGTAGCCGGGCTCGGTGCTCGTCCAGTAGCCGCAGGAGTAGGCCATGTGCGGGTCGAGGATGAGCGAGTAGAACTCGTTGGAGAGGTTGTAGTGGTGCTCGATGGCGCTGCGGTCGCGGGTCTTGGTGTGCAGGCGCCCGCGGAGCCGGGCCTGCGAGACGGGCGGCTCGGGCGGCAGCCCCACGACGCCGAGGTCGAAGGCCGTCCTGATGCCGTTCTTCGCGACGGAGGCCACGGTGCCGGCCGAGGGACGGCCGCCCGCGAGCGTACGGGCCGTCGACCACACGCGACGGAAGCCGTCGAGCAGGTCACCCTCGACGTCGAGCTCGCCCGTGACGTACGCCTGGGCGAGACCGAGCTCGCCGGGGTGGCGCACGAGGCGGCGCAGCGCCGCGGGGTCGCGCAGGACGACGGTCGGGGCGTCGGCGGGTCCGGCGACGGTGCCGTCCCACGCCTTGAGGCGCACGGGCAGCTGGCCGCCGAAGAGGGGCTCGACGACGGCCGCCAGCCGGGCGGCGATGCCGTTCGGACGGGAGGACGCCGCGGAGGGGGCGGGAGCGTCGGGGCGGTCGTCGGTCATGGTCATCGGGGTGGCCTCTCGTTGGGGGTCGACTCAAGATGATTCGGTGCCGGCCGCGCGTCGGATGGGGCGGCGCGGCGCACCGTCATGGAGATACCCGGATCGCGCCGTCGCGTCCCGCGCCTGCCCCCGGGAGCCGTCGGTCCACGAGCAGGGCAGAACCTGGAGCTCGGGCGGGTCGCTGTCCCGACGACGCGCCACTCGCGGGTCGAGGAGCGGTAGGTCGCCTGCGTGACGACGACATGGTCCACGAGCTGGGTGACGGTCACCTTCGCCGTGCTCGTGCCGCCCAGCACCCCAACCCAGCGGCCTGCGGAGCCAGCTGGTTTGTCGCCGTCGCTGCATGGCCGTGCCCCCGAGTCTCCGTCGGCCCTCCGACCGTCCGGGTGCGACGAGGATCGCACGACACGCCCACGTCCGCACCGAGTTTGGTGGCGATGGCGACCGCACCGGTCAGGAGGAGACCCCCACCGACCCGTCCCGTCTCGCGTCCCCGGCGGCCACCAGCCCGTCCGGACCCAGCACCGCTGCGCCCACCCCACCGAAGTACATGTGCGGCCCTGGGAAGCGGTGCGACGGGAGTCCGCTCGCCTCGACCGCGGCCGCGATGTCGTCCGACGGCTCGTGCTCGACGCGTGGGGACCCATCGTCCATGAACCGCACGTGCAAGCGCGGGGCGTCGATCGAGTGCTGGAGGTCGTCGCCGCGAAGAAGTCCGCGTCCGAGCACCTGCATGAGCGCCGTCGTGATCCGGTCCGCCCCGGGTGAGCCGACGGCGAGCGCGGTGCCCGAGGAGCTGCGGCCGGTGGTCGGGGCCATGTTCGAGGCGAGCCGCGTGCCGGGGGGCACGGCGTGGATCCCGAGCCGGTTGAGCTCCGGCTCGCCCAGGGCGTTGTTGAGCAGGATGCCGGTGCCGGGGATCACCATGCCGGCGCCGTATCCGCACGACATCGTGATGGCACACGCGTTCCCGAGCTCGTCCACGGCGGAGACGTGAGCGGTGGACGCCGAGGTGGGAAGCCCCGCCAGCCCGTGTCGCTCCACCGCCTCGAGGAGGGCGTGGCCGTCGGCGTCGAGGTCGAGGGACCTGTCGTGGACGGAGAGGCGGTAGGCGAGGACCCGGCGCTGGATCTCGATGACCTCGGCCCACGTCCAGTCCTCGTGCCGCGCCAGCTGGCCGAGCATGGCCGCGAGCATCGGGCCGCCCACGGAGGGCGGCGGGTTGAGGGCGATGTGCCAGGAGCCGACGGTCCGCATCGTGGGTGCACGCACCACGGCCTCGTATGCCGTGAGGTCGGCCATCGTGATCAACCCACCGTTCGCGGCCATGTCCTCGACGAGAACGCGCCCGACGGCGCCGGTCGTGAAGAGCGAGGCTCCTTGTGCCGCAAGTAGGTCCAAGATGTCGGCGAGGTCGACGTTGAGGGAGGTCTCGCCCGGCTCGAGCGGTCCGCCGTCGGCTCCTGTCACGAGGGCGTGGGCCTCGGGGTCGTGGCCGAAGAGCGTGTCGCGGACGATGCCGAGGTAGAGGGCGGCGGCTGCGCCGACCCGGTACCCGTCGCGACAGGTGCGGGCCGACGGCTCCACGAGCCGCCGCCACGGCACCTTCCCGAAGCGGTCCCTGGCGGCTGAGAGTGCTTGCACGGCACCGGAGTTCGCGACCGCAGCGTGTCCCGCACCGATCGTCACCCCGCCGCCGTAGTCGGTGGGGACCTGCCGAACGCCGTGGCCGAAGGCCGACCGGTCCAGTCCCCGGCCGGGCATCTCGACGTTGCCGTCGATGACGACGGGGTCGTCGCCGGCGAGCCACACGTTGACGAAGGCGCCACCCATCAGGCTGACGACCCCGGGCTCGGTGCTCATGGCCGCCAGGGACGCGGCGATTGCCGCATCGACGGCGTTTCCGCCCTCGGCTGCCACCTCGAGCCCGGCCTGCAGGGCCGCCGGACCCGGAGCGGCGAGCGCCACCCGGCTCATGAGGTCGCTCTGCCGCTCGAGTGGTACTCCGAGTTCGGCACGAACCCCAGCGCCGTCGACACCCGGTTGGTGAGGTTGAACATCCCGACGACCTGGACGAGCTCGACCACCTGGTGGTCGTCGAGTCCCACGGCTCGCAGTGGGGCGAGGTCGGCCTCGGTGACCTCGGCGGGATGGAGGGTCAGTTTCTCGGCGTAGGAGGCCATCGCGTACTCACGGCGGGCAAGCCCTGCCTGCCGCCAGTTCGAGGCGACGAGGTCGGCGGTCACGGGGTCTCCGGTGTGTTCCCGGAGGGCTGCGCCGTGGCTCACCTCGCAGTACGTGCACCGGTTGACGCTGCTGACGACGACGGCCAGCAGCTCGCGGTCGGCGTTGCTCAGGTGCCCCTCCTTGTTGACGAGGAGGTTGAAGTAGCCCCACCACGCGAGGAACTGTTCGCCGTTGACCGCCTGAGCGCGGAAGACGTTGGGCACGAAGCCGACGGTCTCCCGTGCCTTGTCCCAGAGGCGGCTCACGCCCTCCGGGACGTCGTCGCGCTCGGGCACGGCCAGGTACGAGATGCGCTCGCGGTCACCCATGAGGCCCACCGTATGCCGCGTGGGGGCCGAGCGCCCGTGGCGCGCCCTCACTCGGCGACCCAGCCGTCAGGTCTTGGCGCCGACGAGCTCGGCGGTGGAGGCCTTCGGGTCGGCGCCGGCCGCCTCGCACAGTGCGTCGAGGGCAGCGGCGACGGCAGGCACGCGCTGCAGGTCGGGAGTCGTCACGGCGAGGATCTGGCGGCGCGACGCAGGGGAGAGCGGCAGGGTCGCGACGTCGTCGTGCTTGGCGGCGTTGAGGATGAGGTCCGGCACGAGGGCCACGCCCAGCCCGGCCGTGACGAGCCCGAGCTGGGCGACGTAGTCCTCGGTCTCGAACGCCACGTTGGGCCGGAAGCCGGCGGTGTCGGCGAGCGACAGGAGGTGGCCCCGACAGCGGGGGCAGCCGGCGATCCACTCCTCGCCCGAGAAGTCGGCGAGCGAGGCGGCCGCGTCGCCCGCGTGCGGGTGCGTGCCGGGGACGACGAGACGCACCTCGTCGTCCATGAGCCGGCGGGTCACGAGGAGCGAGAGGTCCTCCTCGAGCTCACCGAGGTCGCCACCCTCGTAGGCGAAGGCGACCGCGACGTCGCAGTCGCCGTTGCGCAGGGCCGCGAGCGACTCGGGCGGCTCGGCCTCGGTGAAGGTGACGGTGATGTCGGGGTGGCGGGCCTTGAGGATGGCGAGCGTCCGGGGCACGAGCGTGGCCGACGAGCTGGGGAAGGCCTGGAGGCGGACCCGTCCGGCGCGCAGGCCGGCGATCGCGGTGATCTCCTCCTCGGCCGCGTCGAGGGCGGCGAGGACACCGACGGCGTGGCGGGCGAGCACCTGACCGGCCTCGGTGAGGCGGACCTGGCGCCCGTAGCGCTCGACGAGGACGGTCCCGGTGCGCTGCTCGAGTCGGCGGACCATCTGCGAGATGGCCGGTTGGGTGAAGCCCAGCGCGTTGGCAGCGCTCGTGAAGCTTCCCTCGTCGGCAATGGCCTTCATGACCCGCAGGCCGGCAGCATCGATCATGTCCTCATCATAACCGATGATTATGGAATCCTGCTGTATCCAGTCGGTCGAGCATGGTCCCGGAGCGGCACGTAGGCTTGCCGGGTGCAGCAGCCGAACGGCATACCACCGCAGTCGACGGCCGCCGCGGTCACCCCGGCGACGACCCGCCTCTCCACCTCGCGCACCCTGCCGCTCCAGACGCACGACCTCGGCACCTTCGACGACCTCGTCGACCTCGTCAGTGGCGGCGGCGTCGTCGTGCTCTCGGGTGCGGGGCTCTCGACCGAGTCGGGCATCCCCGACTACCGCGGGCCCGACGGGACCCGTCGGGTCGAGCCGATGACGTACGGGGAGTTCGCGGGGTCGAGCGAGGCCCGTCGGCGCTACTGGGCTCGCAGCTACATCGGCTGGCAGCGCTTCAACGCCGCCGCGCCCAACGAGGGGCACCGCGTCGTCACCGACCTGCAACGTGCGGGCTACGTCGGGCCGATCATCACCCAGAACGTCGACGGCCTGCACCAGGTCTCGGGCGCGACGGACGTCATCGAGCTGCACGGGTCCCTCGACCGCGCCGTCTGTCTCACGTGCGGCGAGTACACCTCGCGAATCGGCCTGCACGAGAGGATGACCGAGGCCAACCCCGGCTTCATGGACCGCTTCGAGGAGGCGGCGCACGTGGTGGGCTCGCAGTGGGGTGAGCAGGTGCGGCCCGACGGTGACATCGTGCTCGCCGACGCGCTCGTCGAGTCCTTCCACGCCCCGCGCTGCCTCGTCTGCGGCCACGACACCGTCAAGCCCGACGTCGTCTTCTTCGGCGAGTCGGTGCCCAAGGCCGTCGTCGAGCAGTGCTTCTCCCTCGTTGAGAGTGCCGGCGCCGTCCTCGTGCTCGGGTCGTCGCTGTCGGTCATGAGCGGCTACCGCTTCGTCCGTCGCGCGCACCAGCGCGACGTGCCCGTCGCGATCGTCACGCGGTCGGCGACGCGCGGCGACGCCGAGGCGACGCTGCGCCTCCACGCACCTCTCGGCCCGACGCTGACGGAGCTGCGCGATGCCCTCGGGCACTGAACTGCCTTGGTATGCCGCCCTCCCGGAGTCCGGTGACGGCCCGTCGGTCCGCTGGACGTCCGGCGCGTTCGAGGCCGAGCTGCGCGAGTGGGTCGGTGGAGTCCTGGGCGGTCTCGGCACCGACCTCGTGTCGCTCGACGCGGTGCACCAGCGCCCCTGGTCGACGGTGTGGCGCGGTGTCACATCGGACGGCGCCACCTACTGGGCCAAGCAGAACTGCCCGCACCAGTCGTTCGAAGCGGCCCTGCTCGTCGTGCTCGACCGCCTGTCGCCGCACCGGGTCGTCCCGGTCGTCGCGGCCGACGTCGAGCGCGGCCTGCACCTCGTGCCCGACCAGGGGCCGGTCTTCGCCCTGACGGTCGCGGACGACGACGTCGACGCCTGGTGCCGGATCGCCGCCGAGGCGATGCACCTCCAGCGCGAGCTCGTCGGTCACGAGGCGGACCTCCTCGGCGCGGGCATCACGGCCCTGCCTCCGGCCGAGTCGGCGGCCTACGTCGAGGCGAGGGTCGCGTCCCTGACGGCCCTGGCCCCGGACGACCCGCGCCGCATGGCCGACGACGTCGCGCACCGGTTGCGTGCGCTGCTGCCGGCGGTCACGGCGTGGGCCGACGACGTGGGGGGTCTCGGCCTGCGGGAGAGCCTCGTGCACAACGACCTCCACGCCAGCAACGTCTTCGCGACGGCGCACGGGATGCGCTTCTTCGACTTCGGTGATGCCGTGCTCGCGCACCCGCTGTCCGCGCTCTTCGTCCCGCTCAACGTGCTGCTCCACCGCTTCGGCGCCACCCCGGACGACCGTCGGCTGAGGCGGGTGGCGGACGCCGCGCTCGAGGTCTGGGGCGACGTCGTCCCGGTCGCTGCACTGCGCTCGGCCCTGCCGTCCGCGCTGCGGCTCGGGCGGCTCGGGCGCGCCGAGTCGTGGCTCCGGGTCACCGCGACCCTGACGCCGGAGGAGGCGGTCGAGCACGGCGACGCCGGCACGTGGTGGCTCGGTGCTCTCGGTGACGAGCCGCCGCTGTCCTGAAGGCTATTCAGCCACGGACCGAGCCGAACGTGCCTCGGCGCCATCGGCCTCGCGCAGGTCCCACAGCTCCTTGGTCTGCACGCCCCAGTAGGCGGCGAAGAGCACGATGATGATGACCTCGGCGATGAGGATCAGGTGGTCGAAGCCGCGCACCGTCAGGGCCGCCAGCACCGTCGCCCCCAGGGCGACGGCCAGGGCGACCGCGATCGCGATGTAGATGCGCTTGTAGACCGTTCCGCTCGCGCCGGTGCCACCGGCGGCGCCCTGGTGGCGCTCCTCGGCGCGCAGCGCGCTGAAGACCATGACGGCGATCACCCCGGCCACCATGGTGCCCGCGGCGATGCCGTGGCTCAGTGCGATGAACCGGTCGCGCAGCACGAGGAAGAGGGTGAGCTCCGCGAGCAGCACCAGACCGCAGACGGCCGAGACGACCGCCGAGCGCACCGTGGGCCGGTCGGACGGATCGCGCGTCATCGCGCCGCGCTTGAGCCAGGCGGCCACGAGGGCCGCGAGGACGGCGACGACGACGAGGGACCAGATGTTGTTGCGCACGGCCGCGGCGATCTCGGCCGGGGTCTGGGTGTACGCGTTCGGCCCGCACCGCCCGTCCGGCACCGTCGGGACCATGGCGACGACGAAGGCCATGAAGCCCGAGAAGTTGAGCAGCACGTCCTCCTCGGGCGAGTGCCCCTTGTAGGCGATGAGGCTGGCCCCGAGCGCGCACAGCGAGCCGACGAAGACGGTCCGCGCCGGCGTGTAGTAGTACGCGCTGATCGAGCCGAGCCAGCACGAGTGGTCGGTCTCCCACCACCACTGGTAGCCGACCGAGAGGAGCAGCATGAGGAGCAGGGCGATCATCGCGCCGCGCAGGTAGCGGTAGGTGAAGACGACGTCGCGGGTGCGGCCGGGTGCCATGGCGGTCTCCTTCGCAGGACTCACGAGTCAGAGTCTCGCGCCGTCGCGTCCGATACGCCTCCCGGACGCGACGATGCCGCCGGCGCGGAGGGCGCCGACGGCGTACGTCGTCGGGTGGGGGAGCGGGGCGACGTCAGAGCCGGCGCAGGACCGCCGTGACCTTGCCGAGGATCGTCGCGTGGTCGCCGTCGATGGGCGAGAAGTCGGGGTTGTGCGGCATGAGCCACACGTGCCCGTCGGTGCGCTTGAACGTCTTGACCGTCGCCTCGTTGTCGAGCATCGCGGCCACGACGTCGCCGTTCTCGGCGTGCTGCTGCTGGCGCACGACGACCCAGTCACCGTCGCAGATCGCGGCCTCGACCATCGAGTCGCCGTTGACCTTGAGCAGGAAGAGGTCACCCTCGCCGACGAGCTGCCGCGGCAGCGGGAAGACGTCCTCGACGACCTCCTCGGCCGTGATCGGCACGCCCGCCGCGATCTGGCCGAGCACCGGGACGTAGGACGCCTCGGGGCGGGCGTCGCCCGAGTCGGTCTCGGTGTCGTAGTGGTCGCCCCGCGGACGTGGCCCGGTCGGGTCACCGCCGCGGTAGCCGAGCTCCTCGGCCTTCGCATCGGGCGAGACGACCTCGAGGGCCCGCGGCCGGTTGGGGTCGCGGCGCAGGTAGCCCTTGGCGACCAGGGCATTGAGCTGGTGGGAGACGCTCGACGGGCTGGCGAGGCCGACGGCGTCGCCGATCTCGCGCATGCTCGGCGGGTAGCCGCGCCGGTCGACGGAGTTGCGGATGACCTCGAGCACCCGCCGCTGGCGGACGGTGAGACCGTCGCCGGTCTCGCGATCGGGAAGCTCGGTCACGCCCATGGTGTCCCCTTCGTCGGCTCGTCAGTCCGCGTCGTGACGCTGGGTGTGCGGCCAGTGTCAGTGGTGGCTGGTGAGGTCTGTGGTGTGAGGAAAGACTACGCAGTTCGAACACAGTTGCCAAACACCTGTTCGATGCGTGTCTCGACTTCATCGAACATACGTGCTACAACTCGTACAGACGTTCTATCGAACACGTGTTCGCCAGATCAGGAGCAAGGGGAGGTCACCATGAGCGCCATCGTCCTCGAGGCCGTTCGTCAGCCGCACACCGAGGAGCCCGCGCGGTCGCAGCCGACCGGTCGGCCCCGTCTCGTCCTCGTCCCCACCGGGCCGGAGGCCGCTCGTGCGGTGCGTGCCGCGAGGCCGCCGATGCGCCTGACGCGTTTCGGTCGCCTCGTCGTGACGCTCCTCGTCGCGGGCGTCGTCTCCCTCCTCGGCGTCGGACTCGCCGGTCAGCTCGCGTCGGCCACGGGCGAGCCGCGCACGATCACGGTCCGGTCCGGCCAGACCCTGTCGGGCATCGCCGCCCGCGAGCTGCCTGAGCTGACCGCGGCCGAGGGTGTCGTCGAGCTGCAGATCGCCAACGCGCTCAGCACCACCTCGATCCACGCCGGCCAGCAGCTCGTCGTCCCGGGTCGCTGAACCGGGGCCTCCTGGGCCGGCCGGGGACGTATGCCGTGTGTCCGGCTGCGCCCGTCCCGGCCCTTCCGATCCGCCGCGTTGGCTCCACCTTCAGCGGCTGGCGGTAGCGGCGCTTCGACCCCGCCGTTCCTGCCCCGGACGCCGCACCCCTGACGGGGGTGCGGCGTCCTGCTGTGCCCGCACCTGCCGTTCCCGACCCCTGTGGATGACGGGCTCGAGTCCTCGGACGCCTTGCCTAGCGTGGCTGTCCTCGGAAGGGAGCAGGGGATGCGCTACGACGTGGACACCGACGCGCTGCGCGACGACGCCGCCTCGGTCGGCGAGGTGCTCGCGCGGGTGCAGCGGCTGAGGATCGGCGACGAGCTGCGGCCACTCGGTGGGGCGATCCCCGGTGGTCGTGTCGCCGGCGGGCTCGGCCAGGTCGCTGCGGCGTGGGAGGCGCGGCTGGCCGGGACCCGCTGGGAGCTGCGCGAGCTGGGCCGCTGCCTCGCCACGGCCGCCGACACCTACGACGCCGTCGAGCAGGCGTCCCGGCAGGCCCTGCGGTCGTCGTCGTCCGGCGGCACCCCATGAGACCTGATGTGGCGGGTGCCGGTGCTCCGCTGACCATGACCGTCGCCGACGTCCGGGCCTGCCGACCGCAGTCCCTGCTCGAGGTGGGCCGGCGCCTCGAGGAGCATCGCCTCCGGGTCCTCGGACTCGCGGAGCTCGTGCTGTGGCGTCGCTCCGCCGCGCCGCGCTGGTCGGGCGCGGCCTCCTCGGCGGCCGCCGACCGCTACGGCCTCGTCGTCGCCGGCCTCGGACGGCTCGCGGGGAGCATCGCGGTGACCGGTCACGCGGTCGGGCACGCCGCGGCACGTCTGCAGTCGGCGCTCGAGCTCGTCGGTCGCGCCGAGCGTCGGGCCGCCGACGAGGGCGCCTGGGTCGACGGCGATGGTCGGCTCTTCCTTCCCGTGCGGGCGTCGCTCGGAGACCTTGCCGGCGAGGCGCACCGGGCACGGCTCGACGAGCTGTTGAGGGTCGAGGTGCACGCCTGTCTGGCGCGGGCCCGACAGGCCGCGAGCCAGACCGACGACGAGCTGTGGCGAGGGCTGCTGACCGCTGCCCGTGGCGCGACGGCGTCTCCGGGGACTGCCGCGCAGCTGGTCCCGCAGCTGCCACCTCCGCCGGCGGGACCCTCGACGAGTGCCGGGGTCGGCGGTCACGTGTTCGCCTCGGCCGCGTGGTGGCGGTCCCTGACCGACGAGGAGCGACGCCGCGCCATCCGTGAGCGGCCGGACTGGGTGGGTCCTCGCGACGGGGTGCCGGCCGCAGCTCGCCACGAGGCCAACCTCGTCCTGCTCGGCCGAGCGGAGCAGGCTGCCTGGACCCGCGAGCGGGAGGCACAGCGGGCGGCGTCTGCGAGCAATGCCGCCGAGCGCACCCGTTCGGCCGAGCACGTGGCGGCCCTGCAGGCGGTGCGCGACGTGCTCGGGCGTCGCGACGGTGGACCCCGGCGTCTGCTCCTCGTCGACGCGAACGGACCCGACGTCAAGGCGGCCGTCGCGATCGGCGACGTCGACCGGGCCGAGCACGTCGTCACGTTCGTCGGCGGCCTGTCGACCATGGTCGGGGCCGATCTCCGGCGCTACGACGACACCTTCGTGCGGATGCGTTCGGAGGCCAAGGCGGTGGCGCGCGGTGAGGACGTCGCACTCGTGACGTGGATGGGCTACGACGCGCCGCAGGTTCACGAGATCATCACGTCGGTCGACCGGAACGTCCTCAACGGCAAGCTGGCCCGCGACAACGCCGGCGCGCTGGCCGACTTCGTGACCGGTGTCGAGGCCTCCCGTGACCGTCCGGCCCACCAGACGGTCTGGGCCCACTCCTACGGCGGCACTCTCGCCGGCCACGCCTCGCTCCGCACGAGTGCGATCGACGACGTCGCCGTCTTCGGTGCGCCCGGCCTGCCGTTCTCGGACGTGGCGCACACCGCCCTCAAACCCGGCTCCCTCAACGTCCTCGGCGCGGTCGGGGACGACGTGTTCGCCTACGGCTGGATGGTGCACGGCACGGCGCCGGCGGACGTCGTGGGCGCGAGCCGGCTCTCGACCTTCGCCCTCAAGCAGACCGGGACCGGCTGCAACCACTGGCTCCACCCACGATCCGACTTCGTCGACGTCCGTCGCACCTCCGCCGGTCACTCCGACTACCTCCGGGCCGGCACGGACAGCGCGCGCAACCTCGTCGCCGTGGCGGCCGGTCGTCCCGACCTGCGGGTCTTCCAGGGCATCGACGAGAGGGCGTGCACGACGACCGGACCGAGCCTCGGGAGCGACCCCCTGCGCTGGCCGAGGCTCGTCCCGTGACCTCGTTCGACGACGACCCGACCCGCTTGTTCAACGGGATGGCCGGGTCCGCCCGACGCGACCGCCTCGTCGCGTGGGCGTGCGGGTGGCTCGCGGTGCTCCAGGCTCTGCCCTACGTCGCGGTCGGCTGGATCACCGACGGCGGGACGGCTGCCGGCGACGGTGCCCTGGACGCGTTGTCGCCCACTGCGCTGCTGGGCGTCGTCGGCTTCGGCGTCGTCCTGGCGGTTGCGCTGTCCCGGCCGGGGATGCAACCGCTCGTCGACGCAGGCGTGGAGGTCGACGACACGGGCGGGCCCCTCCTGCCGACGCGCCCGACAGGCCCGACGTGGACGACCGGGTCCGTCGTGCCGCGGTTGCGGTGGGCCGCCTTCGCGGCTCTGGCCGAGGCGGCGACCTTCGCCGGAGCCGCCCTGCTCGTGAGCGCCGAGAGCTCAGGAGCCTTCTCCGTCGGGGACGCTCTCGACGACGGTTCCGCCGTCGGGGCCTACGTCGCCACGGTCGTGCAGGTGCTCCTCATGGATGTCAGGGCACCGACAGCGTTTCTCGTCGCGCTCGTCGTCCTCGCCCGGGCGCGACGTCCGGTCAGTCGCCGCCGGGACCGTCGTGCTCGTCCCGACGGGGGAGCTCGGCCGGCAGCTCGAACCACACGTCCGTACCCGGACCGTCCACCGAGCTGATCCCGATCGACCCACCGTGAGCCTCGATGATGCGCTTGACCGTGGCCAGGCCGATGCCGCTGCCGTCGACGGACGTCTCGACGCGGTTGAAGAGGCCGAAGACCCGCTCACGGTCGGCGGCCGAGATGCCGATCCCGTTGTCGCGCACCGAGAGACGCCACGAGCCGTCGATCCGCACCGCCGAGATCTCCACGACGGGCGCGACGCCGGGGCGGGCGTACTTCACCGCGTTGGACACGAGGTTGAGCAGCACCGAGTAGAGCTGCTGCCCGTCTGCGGGCAGGGTCGGCAGCGCCCCCGTCGTGACGGTCGCCGACCGTGCGGTGAGCGTCGGGTCGAGGTCCTCGAGTACCGAGGAGAGCACGTCGTCGAGGTCGGTGTCGCTGCGGTGCAGCTCGGCGCCGACGCGGGCGTGGGCGAGGATCTGCTCGATCATCCCGGCCATGCGCGTGGCGGAGCGAAAGGCCGTGGCGACGAGGCGTTCGGACCACTCGTCCTCGGCGACCGCGGGCTGCTGGCCGAGCATCTCGGTGCTCGCCATGATCGCGGTGAGCGGCGTGCGCAGGTCGTGGCTCACCTGTCCGGCGAAGACCGACAGAGCCTCGTTGGACCGGTGGAGCTCGTCCCTCGTCTCGGTGAGCGCCGCGAGCGAGTCCTCCAGCTCCCGGGTGCGCAGGCGCAGCTCGAGGACGTCGACGACGCGCTCGGCGATGGCGACGAGGGCCTCCTCCTGTGCTTCGTCGAGCGCGCGTGGCTGGGAGTCGAAGACGCAGAGGCGACCGATGATGACGCCGTCCGGCGTGGTCAGTGGCGCTGACGCGTAGAAACGGACGGTCCCGAGGACGCCCGTCACGAAAGGGTTCTCGCGGAACCGGGCGTCGAGGCTGGCATCGGGCACGACGACGCGGTCGGTGTGCTCGAGCACCGCGGCGCACATCGAGTCCTCGCGGGCACAGATGGCGGCGGCGAAGCCGGTCGTGGCGATCTGCTGCTGGTGGGTCGCGGTGATGAGGTTGATCGCAGCCCGGGGGACGGCGCACACCTGCGCCGCGATGTCGACGAGGGCCTGCAGCTCGCGCTCGGGAGCGTTGCCGAGCACGGCATAGCCCGCCAGTGCGTCCTCGCGTCGCCGGGTCGGGTCGAGGACGTCCGCTGATGATGTCCGGTTTGTCACGATGGGAAGACTCTGTCATGACGGCGTGCGGGGCAAGCACCCGGGCCTGCCGCGTCACGTTCTCGGCATCACCGAAGTCATACAAGAACTCTTGTGCAAAAGCCGGTGCCCGCCCGAGGCTGGGTGCATGCCACGACGCACCGCCTCCGAGCGCCATGCCGCCACGAGCCCCGCCTCCACCGACACGCTCGGCAGCGAGACGGGCAACGCCCTGCTCGACGTGCTCACCGCCTTCCACCATCCGACCCGCCGCTGGCTGTGCGAGCTGCTGGCCGTCGAGGGCCCCGCGACCGTCGGTCAGCTGGCACGGCGCACCGGCCTGGCGGTCGGATCGGTGAGCCACCACCTCGGCACGCTGCACCGTTACGGCTTCGTCGAGCCGGCGCCCGAGCTGGCCCGAGACACCCGGGAGAGCTGGTGGCGCAGTCGTCCCCGACAGCTCTCGTGGGACGCGACCGACTACGGCGAGGGGACCGTCGCGCGGCGGATCGCCGGGGCGGCTGAGGCCGAGAACTTCCGGCACCACGTGCGCGCGGTCCAGCGGTGGCTCGCGGAGGGCGAGTCGGCACCGGCCGAGGTGCGGCACGCGTCGGTAGCGACCGACACCCTGGCGGCCGCCACCGTCGACCAGATGGGCGAGCTGAGCCGTCGGCTCACTGCGCTCGTCGTCGAGTGGAGCGAGCAGTGCCGCGCCGACGTGGAGGTCCACCCCGACGCCGAGCGTCTGCCGGTCCGGGTCTCGGCGCGCGTCTTCCCGAGCGGACCGGTGAAGCCGTGAGCGCCGGCACCGGGCCGGCGCGGGTCTCGGCGTCCCCACCCGCCACCGAGCCGTCCCTCATCGGCGCTGCGCCACCGCCCGTCACCCGCGACCGGATGGTCCAGGCCTGGGTGGGCGCGATGGCGCTGTCGTGGTTCGGCGACGCCGTGTGGACCGTGGCGCTGGCCTGGACCGCCGTGCACACCTTGTCGCCGACCATGGCGGGCGTGGTTCTGGGCGCCGAGACGCTGCCGCAGGCCGTCTTCGTCCTCCTCGGCGGGGTCATCGCCGACAGGTGGGACACCCGGCGCATTCTCGTCACCGGACGGCTAGTCCAGGCGGCGGTCCTGCTCGGCGGCGCAGCCGCGTGGGCCGCTGGGGTCAGGGGCGCACCTCTCCTCGTCACGATGGGTGTCTTGCTCGGCACCGCCACCGGGCTCACGCTGCCGGCCGGGGCGACGCTCGCCCGCCAGCTCGTGCGCCCTGAAGACCTCGCGACCGTGAGTGGCTGGAACCAGATCGGCGGCCGCGTCGCGCGCCTGCTGGGTGCGCCCGTGGGAGGTGTCGCGGTCGCGGCGATCGGCCCTGCCGGGGCCATGCTGGCGAATGCCGTCACCTTCGCCGCGATCGCCGCCGTCCTCGCGGGCGTGGTGCGCCCGCGCTACCGGATGCCCCGGCTGCCCCACGCGTCGTGGACGGCCAGCCTGAGGGACGGGGCGGCATACCTGCGCGGGGACGAGTCGGCCCGACTGCTCGTCCTCGGGCTCGCGGCCCTCAACGTCTTCGTGTCGCCGGTCATTGCCCTCGGGATCGCCCTGCGGGTCAGCAGCTCCGGCTGGGGGCCGGGCTGGCTCGGCGCCGCCGAGGCGGCGTTCGCCGTGGGGGCGATCTCCGGCAGCGTCGTCGGCATCCGGTGGCGGGTGGCCCGCCCGGCTCGCGCCGGCTTTGCCGCCCTCGTCGGGCAGGGTGTCTGCATCGCGGGCACCGGGGTCGGCTCGCGCGCCGTCCTGTCGGCGTCGATGCTCCTCATCGGGGTCGCGGCGGGTGCAGCGTCGGTGTGGCTCTCGGGGACGTACCAGCGCACCATCGCGCCGAGCCACCTCGGGCGCGTCTCGTCGGTCTCGAGCCTCGGCGACATGGCGCTGGTGCCGCTCGCGATCCCGGCCTTCGGTGCGCTCGCGGCGGGCACCTCGGTCCTCACGGCCGCCGTCGTCTTCGGCGCGGCGATGTCGGTGCTCTGCCTGTGGTTCGCGACCCGACCCGGCATCGCGCGGCTGAGCTGAGCGACGGGCGCGTGCTCTGCCCTCCCGGAACGTCTTTCCTCGTCTTCGTCGAATGCCTACCCGCACGCTCCGACGAGGGCTACCGTCGAAGGGCCGGCCCGCGAGTGGGCCACGAGGTGGGAGGCACTTCATGAGCCTGAAGGACTCGCTCTGCGCCGTCGAGCTCTTCTGCGAGCTGCCCGACGACCTCGTCGAAGAGGTGATCGCGCGCGGCTCCACGGTGAAGGTGGGCCCCGGCGTACCCGTCGTCAAGCAGGGCGACCGGGGCGCCGGCATGGTGATGCTGCTCGAGGGGACGGCCGACGTCGACGTCGACGGCCGAGGAGTCGGCTCGCTGTCGAAGGGTGACTACTTCGGTGAGATGTCGCTCATCGACGGGTCGGGGCGCACGGCCACGGTCACGAGTGGCCCCGACGGACTCAGTGCCTTCCGGCTCTCGCCCGCCGCGTTCACCGACCTCATCGACCAGCACCCGCACACCGCCGTCCTGCTGCTGAAGGGGCTCGTCACCCGCGTGCGCCAGCTCGAGGTGCAGCTCGGCGAGGCCGCGGCTCGCTGACCGACGGCGCCACCCGACCCCGCGCACCGGGCCGGGTCTCACGGCCGTGGTGCCCGGAGGGGCCCGATCGTCGCGGTCGCGGCCAGGCGGCATACGCTCGTGAACCCGTAGATGGGGGAGTGGGCGGCGCCGGCCACCCCTAGATGTTGGGGATGGATGCCTCGCGACACGCCGGGACGCCTGGGACTGGAGTGACGTTTGTGCAGGTCAGGGACGCGACGCGCCGGACCTCGCGCACGTGCTTGCGATCGGGGTCACACCATGCCTACAGTTACCCCTACATCTAGTAGTTACACAGATGTAAGACGTCCACATGTAGTCCCCAGGCAAACGGGGGTTACGCACAGGTCATCCCCACGTCATCCCCAGATCCATCCCCAGCCCCGACCGGTCCCACGAACACCGGGCGGGGGTTGGGACGGGCTCGGGACGGCATACGGGACGGCTTGGAACCGTTGAACGACTGGGTCTCGG
Organism: Terrabacter sp. P2_E3; assembly: GCF_056403915.1. Classification (NCBI taxonomy): domain Bacteria; kingdom Bacillati; phylum Actinomycetota; class Actinomycetes; order Micrococcales; family Intrasporangiaceae; genus Terrabacter; species Terrabacter sp. P2_E3. The sequence continues at coordinate 35,333 of NZ_JBFUEN010000023.1, read as the reverse complement.
GGAAGGGAAGGTGACCAGACGTGCACTGTCCGTTCTGTCGCCACACCGACTCGCGGGTCATCGACTCGCGCACCACCGACGACGGCGCCTGCATCAGGCGCCGGCGCCAGTGCCCCGAGTGCAACCGCCGCTTCACGACGCTCGAGACCTCGAGCCTCAACGTGATCAAGCGGTCGGGGGCCTCCGAGCCGTTCAGCCGGGCCAAGGTCCTCTCAGGCGTGCGCAAGTCATGCCAGGGGCGGCCCGTCAGCGAGGACGATCTGGCCCTTCTCGCCCAGAAGGTCGAGGAGGCGATCCGGTCGCAGGGAAACGCCGAGATCGAGGCGCATGAGGTCGGCATGGCCGTCCTCGAACCGCTCCGCGAGCTCGACGAGATCGCATACCTCAGGTTCGCCAGTGTCTACCAGGCCTGGGAGAGCCTCGAGGACTTCGAGGGAGCCATCGCGCTCCTTCGAGCCGAGCACGACGCGCTGGGGGAGGAGCCCACAGCTCCGTCCCGGCTCGACGTCCAGCGGTAACCACCCTCCACAGCACGTCCGGGACACCCGCCCTGTCGGTGCCCCACGCAACACTTGAAACCAGCAGCAGATTCGGTCAGGGAGGCCGCACGACATGACGGAGATCGGTAACCGCAGCTCACGCTCGAAGGCAGGCGCCAAGGGCGTCAAGATCGAGCGCATCTACACCACGCCCGGTGTGCACCCCTACGACGAGGTCACGTGGGAGAAGCGCGACGTCGTCCAGCAGAACTGGAAGACGGGCGAGACGATCTTCGAGCAGCGCGGGGTCGAGTTCCCCGACTTCTGGTCGGTCAACGCCAGCACCATCGTCACCACGAAGTACTTCCGCGGCGCCGTCGGCACGGCCGCCCGTGAGGTCTCGCTCAAGCAGCTCATCGACCGCGTCGTGCTGACCTATGTCGCCGCCGGCAAGAGCAACGGCTACTTCGCCTCGCCCGACGACGCCGAGATCTTCGAGCACGAGCTGACCCACGCCCTGCTGCACCAGGTCTTCTCGTTCAACTCGCCCGTGTGGTTCAACGTCGGCACCAAGAGCCCGCAGCAGGTCTCGGCCTGCTTCATCCTCGCCGTCGACGACTCGATGGACTCGATCCTCAACTGGTACAAGGAGGAGGGGAAGATCTTCCAGGGCGGCTCCGGCGCCGGCCTCAACCTCTCCCGCATCCGCTCCTCCAAGGAGCTGCTCTCCTCCGGTGGCACGGCCTCCGGTCCCGTCTCCTTCATGCGCGGCGCCGACGCGTCCGCCGGCACCATCAAGTCGGGCGGCGCGACGCGTCGTGCGGCCAAGATGGTCGTCCTCGACGTCGACCACCCCGACATCGAGGAGTTCGTCGAGACGAAGGCGCGCGAGGAGGACAAGATCCGCGCCCTGCGCGACGCCGGCTTCGACATGGACCTCGGCGGCAAGGACATCGTCTCCGTCCAGTACCAGAACGCCAACAACTCGGTCCGCGTCAACGACGAGTTCATGAAGGCCGTCGAGGACGGCACGGAGTTCGGGCTGCGCTCGCGCAGCGACGGCTCCGTCATCGACACGGTCGACGCCCGTGAGCTCTTCGGCAAGATCGCCAAGGCCGCGTGGGAGTGCGCCGACCCGGGCATCCAGTACGACGACACGATCAACGCGTGGCACACCAACCCCGAGACGGGCCGCATCACCGCGTCCAACCCGTGCTCCGAGTACATGTCGCTCGACAACAGCTCGTGCAACCTCGCCTCGCTCAACCTGCTGAAGTTCCTGCGCGACGACGACACGTTCGACGCCGTCACCTTCCAGAAGGTCGTCGAGCTCGTCATCACCGCGATGGACATCTCGATCTGCTTCGCGGACTTCCCGACCGAGCCGATCGGCGAGACGACGCGCAACTACCGCCAGCTCGGCATCGGCTACGCCAACCTCGGTGCGCTCCTCATGGCGACCGGCCACGGCTACGACTCCGAGGGTGGCCGGGCGCTCGCCGCCTCGATCACCTCGCTGCTCACGGGTGCCGCCTACAAGCGGTCCGCCGAGATGGCCTCGGTCGTCGGCGCCTACGCCGGCTACGCCCGCAACGCGGACGCCCACAAGCGGGTCATGCGCAAGCACCAGGCCGCCAACGACAACATCAAGACGCTCGACGCGATGGACTCCGACGTCCACAAGCTCGCGACGAAGGCGTGGGACGACGTCGTCAAGCTCGGTGAGAAGCACGGCTACCGCAACGCCCAGGCGTCGGTGCTGGCCCCGACCGGCACCATCGGCTTCATGATGGACTGCGACACGACCGGCATCGAGCCGGACTTCTCGCTCGTGAAGTTCAAGAAGCTCGTCGGTGGCGGCTCGATGCAGATCGTCAACCTGACGATCCCGCGGGCGCTGCGCAAGATGGGCTACACCGGCGAGACGGTCGAGGCGATCGTCGAGTACATCGCCGACAAGGGTCACGTCATCGACGCCCCCGGCCTCAAGCCCGAGCACTACGAGGTCTTCGACACCGCCATGGGTGCGCGCTCGATCTCGGCCATGGGCCACGTGCGCATGATGGCCGCGACGCAGCCGTTCCTCTCCGGTGCCATCTCCAAGACGGTCAACCTGCCGGAGACGGCGACGGTCGAGGAGATCCAGGACGTCTACATGCAGGGCTGGAAGCTCGGCATCAAGGCGCTCGCCATCTACCGCGACAACTGCAAGGTCGGTCAGCCGCTGTCCGACGGTGGCTCGACGGCCAAGGACAACAAGGCCGCTGCCGAGGCTGCTGCCGCCGAGGTCAAGGTCGAGAAGGTCATCGAGTACCGCCCGGTCCGTCGCCGCCTGCCCAAGCGTCGCACCTCGCAGACGACGTCGTTCGCCGTCGGTGGGGCCGAGGGCTACCTCACGGCCGGCACGTACGACGACCAGCAGCTCGGCGAGATCTTCCTCAAGTTCGGCAAGCAGGGCTCGACCCTGGCCGGCGTGATGGACGCCTTCTCGATCGCCGTGTCCATCGGTCTCCAGTACGGCGTGCCGCTGGAGACGTTCGTGGAAAAGTTCACGAACCTCCGCTTCGAGCCGGCCGGCCTGACGGACGACCCGGACGTGCGCATGGCGCAGTCGATCATGGACTACGTCTTCCGCCGCCTCGCGCTGGACTACCTCGACTTCGACACCCGCTCCTTCATGGGCATCCACACGGCGTCGGAGCGGGCGCGCCAGGTCGAGACCGGCTCCTACGAGGCCATCGAGTCCGACGAGTCCGACGAGGACCTCGAGGACGAGCTCGAGTCGCTCCAGCAGTCGGCCCCGGTCTCCAAGAAGGCCGAGCACAAGGCCGAGGAGGCCCACGCCGAGTCTCCGGCCGCGGCCGCCGAGGTGAAGTCGGGTGCGGGCGCTGCCTCCGCCCGCGAGATCTCCAGCGACGTGCACAGCTCGGCCGAGCTGCTCGAGAAGTTCGGCGGCATCACGGCCGACGCGCCGATCTGCATGACGTGCGGCACGAAGATGCGCCCCGCCGGCTCCTGCTACGTCTGCGAGGGTTGCGGAAGCACCAGCGGCTGCAGCTGATGTCGATGGTCAGAAAGTGTCACGAGCGGCTAGATCGCGATTGACGACTTCTTGGTCACGTATGTCGCAAGTTCGTTCAGCGTGACATGACCGCACTGGGGCGGCACCGGATTCGGTGCCGCCCCAGTCGTTAGCAATGGTCAGCTCCGTCGTCGGCCGACGATCGCCCGGGAGCGCGAAGGGGCTCGCTCCCGTGCACGAGATGACGCTCGAAGGGTCAACGGGGGTGCAGCAGGCCATCACTCGCGTGTCGCCCGACGGGTTGCGGTGCCGAGCCGTGGGGCTCGCGACTGCCGCATTCCGGGACGTCGGCAAGTGCCCGATTTGTCTCGGGTCCCTCGAGGGAGGCACGCGCGAGCATGCGCCCCAGGAGGACCTCGGCGGCCAGCGCAGGACGGTGACCTGCGCGAGCTGCAACAACAGGCTTGGCAGCTTCGTCGAGCCGGAACTGCGTGACTGGTTCGATGACGCGCTCAAGCAGGTGTGGCCGAGTGGCGCTGCAGTTCAGGGGCGCCGGAGGATCTCATGCGTGCTCGTGCGCGCGGTCGGAGACCAGGTCGCGCTCATACCGGAGAAGCCGCTTCACCCGACCTTGCGTGCTCGGCTGTAGGACGACCTCGCGAAGCTGTGCCCGTCGTCCGGACCGGAACCATTGGTTCCCCTGTAGGGAGAACTCGCCGATCCGTTCATTTACTTCTAAGCGCTCCCCGTCGACCTCCAAAGGCGCATTACTGAGCGCTACCGATCGGCCCAAGTCGGACGAGGCAGTCGTCCTACGCACGTGACGTCCGAGCGCCCGATGGGGCGAAATCGCGTCATGCTCGCGTCTCTTCCGTGCGCATCCCTATCGCCGTCAGGGTGCAGCGGCGCAAACCGCGGAGTCCGGCTCCGCCTGCGTGGTGACGTTGGCCGTCCGGGGCTGATGGTATGGGCTTGGCAAATCCGGGCGTTCGGGTTGCCGACTTCTGCTGCGTACAGCAGTCTGCCGCGGGCAGGGGTCTACAGGGGACCCTCGTCACAGGGGAGTTACTTCATATGAGAGTGACGCGTTCAGTCGTCATCATGTTCGTGGGCCCACTCCTGGCGACGGCTGGAGCGGTTGGTGCGCATGCCGCACCGGCCGCGCAGTCGGCGCCGCTGGCACAGCCGCCGTCGGGGAACGTCCTTGCCGCCGGGGAGGTGAGCCGCTCCACAGGAGCGCTGAACACCGAGACCATCCTCCTGCAGTCCAGCGAACGCCAAGGCGTCATCGCCGGAGCCAGCGTCAAGCTGATCTGGTACCCCGGTCTCGACACGGCGGCCACGGGCGATGTCATCACGCCCGTGGTCCTCTCAGCGGGGCGAACCGACGTGAACGGCCGATACCAGCTGACGGCCACGCCCAACGACAAGATGGTCGCCGAGGCCAACCGCAATGACGGCTGGGTGAACTTCCAGCTCACGGTCGACTCGGCGTCCGGGACGACCAGCCAGAACTTCTCCCGCGCCTGGCACAACCACGCCTGGTCGACGAAGGAACGCCAAGACCTCGCCGGCCCTGTCAACGTGCAGTACGTCTACGACACCAAGGGAAAGCTCCTCAACGGTACGCCGAAGGCCGTCAACGGCGTCGCGACGGCGACCACGGCCACCGCCTATGGATGCCAGTACGTCATCGACACCACCTACCGCCTCTCGACGCGCCTGGGACAGCACCACAACGCCTCCAACGCTGACTCGTACTGGCAGTACGGCACCACGGCCGACTCCGACATCGACGTGGGCGCCAAGTCGTGGGGCTCTTCCGCCTGGTCCATCAGCGGGAGCGCGCACGTGGGCAACTCGCTGAGCAGTGCGGTGACCAGCAGCCACACGACAGCGTTCCACGCGTGGATCAGGACCGACATGCGCTACCAGAAGGGGCACATCCAGGACTACTACGGCGCGGCCAACGGCAGCACCTGCTCAGGCAGCGGCCTGCGCGTCGGTGACCAGAAGACGGCGGTCCAGACGTGGGCCGGTGGCGTCGGCTCGGACACCCAGGCCGGAGCGTATGACCGCGGCTGCATCCAGTCGCCAATGTCCTCTTACCGGGGCACATACCCGGCCGGCACCGGCCTCACGATCTCCTCGTCCCGAGCGACCCGCTCCTCCGTTGCCGTGTCGACGCCGTACCTGAACCTGGGCGGCACGTCGGGCTACTCCACGAAGATGGACATGCACTGGGACAGCAAGCGCGGTCGCGGCGTTTGGCTTTGCGGGATCACCGGAGATGAGGCCACCAACCCCGGCATCATCCACTCCCAGAACATCGTCTGATGATGCGTGTAGCCCGCCAGGTGATCCGTCGCGCAGCCGTCGTGGGTGTCTTGGCGCTGCTGCCGGGCTTGGCGGGCTGCAGCGGCTCTGACCTGAAGGATGGGCCGTTGCGTATACGTGGCGGCGACGCAGTGGTCACGATGGAGTCGAAGGTCGGGCAGATGGTCGCCTACGGCTTCAACGTCATGACGAACGAAGGCGGCAGTCCCATCACGAACCTGTCCGCGGAACTTGTACCCGCGGCGGAGGAAACCGGCGACGGCATCTTGTTCGAGCCGGCCGTCGTCGTCGACATCACAGCACTCGACACCGGCTATCTCGGCGCGGGGTCTTGGCCTGCAAAGGAGTGGTCGAACCACGCGAAACCCTTGCAGGGCTTCGAGATGACGGCTGCCTCGGACGGCCAAGTCGAGCTCTTCCTTGTGGCCAAGGTGACCAAAGATGGGCAGTGGCTCTGGCCAAGGACCAAGGTCGAGTACGACTACGCCGGCAGTCACTATGCGGAAGAAGTCACCAACGGCTTTGCCGTATGCGCCCCGGCACCGTGCACGCCACGGACGTCGGCCACCGCCTCCGGAGGCTGAACGCAGTTGGTGTGGCAGGACGCTCGTTCGTCCTGCCACACCAGCAGCTTGACGCCAGGGCCTTCATGCGCCTCGGAACAACACCGGGCGGCCTTGGCCGCACCCACGCCCGCACAGCGGCAGATGAGGGCGTTCCGGTTAGGGCCGGAAGATGGCTGCTTGCGGTACCTCTTGGCCTTCGTTCGAGACTGCGGTGTAGCGCGCCGGGCGGGTCAGAGCGGGTGGAGGGTTCCGGGGGGTGGGAGCGGGTGGGTCATCGGGGGCAGGTCGTTCCAGTGGGGCGGGATGAGGAACCGGTCTCGGGGCTGGTGCTCGTAGTATCCGGCCACCTGCGGCAGGGGGGTCTGGCGGATCTGCCAGGTCTTGCCTTGGTCGAGGCTGACGACGAGCTGGTCCTTGTTCTCGGTGACGCTCTGGTAGTAGGCGACTTCGCAGTTCGGTCCGCCCTCGGCCATCGTGGCGGAGTAAGGGGCGGCCGGCAGGGCGGTGCTGGCGAACGAGCCGTCGCGCTGCTGGATGACCAGGCGCGGGTTGGCGCCGACCCCGGCCAGCCCCCAGAGCCCGCAGCCCCGGGCGGTCGGGGTCGCCCAGCGGGTGTCGGGCACCTCGGGGATCGCGAGCCGTTCCAGGGTCCGCCCGCTCTGGTCCAGGGTGCACAGGCCCACTTGGTCGGCGCAGTCGATGCTGGGCGCTCCGAAGCTGTGCGTGGTGGGGCGGTCCAGGACCGTGAGTTGCACTGGTTGGGTCATCGTCGCCGAGAGCAGGTAGGGACCGGGGTTTCGGTGCGCCCAGTACCAGAGGCCGTCGCCGACCTCGCGGAGCAGCCCGCCCCCGCCCGCGGGGGGTTGCTGGCTCGAGTCGGTGACACCGGCGAGAGTGACGAGCCGGTGGCCGGAACCATCCACGACGACGATGGCTTCGCGGCCGAGGCAGCCATGGTGTGGGTCGGGGTGGGGGCAGCGGTTCCACACTGTCAGGGTGGTGCCCGGGTGGGTGCGGGACTCGAGCTGCTTGACGACGAACGCGTCGGGGTGCCCGAGGATCTGGTCCGCGGTCCAGTCCGGCACGGCCACCGAGGTCACCTGCGGTGCCGGCTGGGCCGGGATCTGCTTCGGGTGCAGCTGGCTCAGGCCGGCGACGGCCAGCGCGAGGGCGAGGACGGCGGCCACGGCGGCGGCGACGTTGGCGGCCGCGCGGCGGCGGCGGGCTCGGCGGCGGGCCGCGATCATGACCTCGAAGGGGGGTGGGTCGATGGACCGCTCGGTGTCGCGGGCGAAGCTGTGCAGGTCAGACATGATCGGCCTCCTCCCGGTCGCTGAGATGGCCGGCCATCTGGGCGCGGGCCCGGGCCAGGCGCGCCTTGACCGTCCCTTCCGGGATGGACAGCTCGCGGGCGATCTGCGCGACGCTGAGGTCGCCGATGTAGTGGAGCACGACGGTCACCCGGGTGGGCAGGCTCAGCTGGCTCAACGCGTACACGAGGGCGAGGTGGTCCTCGGGGGCCTGCGGCCCGAGGTCGATCTCGAGCTCGGCACGGAACTTCGGCAGGACACGCCCGGCGACCCGGGTCCGGCGCCAGCGGTTCCGCAGCACGTTCAGGGCCACGGTCCGCAGCCACGCCTCCTTGTTGGCCGCCTCGGTGAAGTCCTGCTGGTGCGTCAGCGCGGTCAGGAACGACTCCTGCACGAGGTCCTCCGCCTCCGACCGGTTGCCGCACAGCGCCACCATCTGGGTCACGAGGCGTCGGTAGGACAGGTCGTAGACCGCCCGGACTGCGTCACCGTCGTCGTCCATGAGCTGACCACCTACCGATCCCCCCTGACGATGCCTCCACTGAGACGAACCCCTGGACGGTGTTTCGGTTGCATGCGCTCGAGCGACTTCGTGCGTCCTCGTGCTCGTCAGGGTTCAGATCCTCGAGCTGGCGGAACTCGACGCGGAGGGCGAGGCGGGCCCGAGTCCGGAGGTGTCAGAGTGGCTGGAGCCCTCGAGGAGGCGGGAGGGGGTGTGGCATCGGGGGCAAGGACGTCCACCGTGGCGGGATCAGAGTCCTGAACCGGGGCTGCTCCTCGGCGTAACCCGCCACCTGCGGCATCGGTGTCTGCCGGATCTGCCACGTCTTCCCTTGGTCGAGGCTGACGACGAGCTGGTCTCTGTTCTCGCCGATGCTCTGGTAGTAGGCGATCTCGCAGCCAGCGCCGCCCTCGGCCATGGCGGCCGCGGCGCTGTCGTCCGGGATGTCGGCGCTGGCGAAGGAGCCGTCGTGCTGCTGGATGATCAGGCGGAGGTTGCCGCCGACCCCTGCCAGGCCCCAGAGGCCGCAGCCTGTGGCGGTCGGGGTTGCCCAGCGGGTGTGGGGGACCTGCGGGATGGCGAGCCGCTCGAGTGTCCTCGCGTTCTGGTCGAGGGTGCACAGGCCCACCCTGTCCGCGCACTCGATGCTCGGGACCCCGAAGCTGTGGGCGACAGCCCGGTCCATGACTGTCAGGTGTGCCGGCTGGCCCATCGTCGCCGACAGCAGGTACGGGCCGGGGTTTTGGTGCGCCCAGTACCAGAGTCCGTCGTCGACCTCGCGGAGCAGCCCCTCATCGCCCAGCGAGGGCTGCTGGCTCGACCCGGTCACCGCTGCGAGGGTGGCGAAACGGCCGTCGGATCCGTCCACGACGGCGATGGCTTCGCGGCCGAAGCAGTCATGGTCCGCGCGGGGTTGGGTGCAGCGCTTCCACACCGTCAGGGTGGTGTTCGGCTGGCTGCGGGACTCGACCTGGGCGACGACGAACGCGTCGGGGTGCTCGACGATCTGGTCCGCGGCCCAGTCCGGGACGAGCAGCTGAGGTGCCGAACCCGACGGGAGCTGCCTGTGCCCGAGCTGGCCCAGGCCGGCGACCGCCAGTACCAGGGCAAGGACGGCGCCCAACGCGGCGGTCACGGTCACGGCCGACCGGCGGCGCCGGGCCTGGCGCTGGGTCGCGATCATGGCCGCGAAGGGCGGCTGGTCAACGGACCGCTCGGTCTCGCGGACGAAGTTGTCCAGGTCAGACATGGTCCGCCTCCTCTCGGTCGACCACGTGGCCGGCCATCTGCGCGCGGGCCCGGGTCGGGCGCGCGTTGACCGTCCCTTCCGGGACGGACAGGTAGCTGGCCGCCTTCCGAATCTCCCTGACGTTGCTTCCACTCCGGACGAACCCCCAGACGGTGCTCGGGTTGCGTCTGCCCGGCAACCCCGGTGAGCGACCCGGGGGCTGCCGCTCGGAGCCCTTCTTGCGACTGCGAACGAGCACCACGCGACGAGTCGACTCGTCGTCCCCGCCTGCCGCGTGGATTGGATCGCAAAGGGAGCAGCGCGCGAGAGCCACGGCTGCGGCCACCCCGCCGGCCCCGATCACGGCGGGAATGCAACCGAAACGCCGTCTCGAGGTTCGTGAGAGTGAGGCATTTCCACGTTTCCGCCCTCGCTGCGCCGCGACCAGCTGGGAGCTCGGCCCAGATGCTGGGATGCCCGCGCAACGAAAGCGGAAGCCCCACCGACCACCCGGAACAGGTGAACGAAGATGAACAGATCACCATTGACACTCGAGGTCGTTACCGCGGCGACTCTCGAGGTGGCCGGCCATCAACCAGCTCTTGCCCAGGCGACCGGAGCCCTGCCGCGCCGGCCGGTGCTCATCGAGGACACGACACTCAGCGCCGACCCCGCCGGCTGCGTCGGCGACGGAATCGGGCTTGCGCGCCGCCGTTCTCGAACTGAGCACGTCAAGCTCTGGGGGAGGCTCTCAATGGCCCGTCGAACCACACACGGAACGCGGCTGGCGGTGGTCGTCACGGTCGCCCTGCTGCTGGCAGGCGTCGCCGCCGGTTGTTCCGCCACTGCGGGTTCGACAACGCCCACCGGCGCTTTGCGATCGCCTGCGTCGCCCTCGACCGTGCCGCCTCCGGGGTATGCGAGTACGTCGTTCGTGGTGGCGTTCGACGTCACCCCGCCGGCGTGGCTGGACCCGAAACCGGCCGTCGAGCAGGCCAACTTCGTCACCTGGGAGAAGCCCAACCTGCCCGCCGTGCGCATCCTTGCCCCCGAGAGCATCTACCGGCCCGGCGACGCGAAGGAAAGCGAGGTACCGAACGACTACCTGCCCTACCTCCTCGGGCAGGCGAAGGTCGGCGCCCACTTCAGTGACGAGACCCATGCCACGGTCGCAGGCCAGCCAGCCACCATCGTCACGGCCACGACCGACACAAGCATGGACGGCTCGCTCGGGTGCCCCGCCAAAGGCACCCTCGCGCCCGCCTGCTTCGGACTCCAGCCGGAGCTTCAACTGCGCATCGCCGTGCTGAAGGTGCACGACCGGACCATCCTCATCTGGCTCCGGACGGACAAGAACATGAAGGCTGCCGACCTGGCCGCCAAGGTCGCGTCCTTCAACGACCTCCTTGCGAGCATCCGCTTCAGCTCCCGACCCGTGCAGACAGCCACGACCGCCGCAAGCACACCACTCGACGGCACGTACCAGATGAGCGTTTCCTGGCCCAAGGTCAGGTCCGCCGGGGCGCGGTGCGTCGGCGGCCCAGAGGGGACCAACCCTCTAGTGCTGTACGAGCTCGACCTTGACCACGGGTCGCTGGTGCTCTGGGTCCAAGTCGGCGGACCGACCGCCAAGCGTGAGGTCGGCCTGACCGACAGCTACCGCATCGACGGGCTCCGGATCTCCTTTGGAGACGCCTCGTTCGAGTACGCGCTGAACGGGCAAGCCCTGACTCTGTCGAAGATGCAGGGCGGCGACTGCGGCGGCGGAGCGATCTTCATGACGAACCCGTGGATCCGCAAATGAATCCACGCCCGCCCGTGCCGCGACCGCGACATGCGGGCCTCGGCATCCTGCCCATCGTGGCGATGCGAGCGTTCTCCTGACTGCCCCTGGAGGTCGTGCTGGATGGTTTGGCTCCGCGCCCTGAACGCCGCGCCTGTGGCGGCCCGGCCCTCGAGTGAGGGGTCTGAGGACTCACATCCCAGCTCGGAGGTCGTCGACCCCGACGGAGAGCGTCCGGTCCGCACCGTGGCCTGCGTCCAGCCCTGTGCATCCGCATCGCAGGAACGGTCCGGTGTTTCGGTCACCGTGCGGCAGCCTGGGGCCACTTGGTACTTCAAGCGGACAGGGTAGGGATGGTCAACAGACCAGTTCGGCTCGCAGTCCGTGACGACCCCTCATCGGCATGACAGCAAGAGCGCTTCCGCGTTCCGTGAGCGCACTGGGCCGACCCGGCCCACCGGGGCACGCACGGATCCGGAAGCACCTGCCTCGGCCCGTCGCCGCCCGCCGCCGGGCGACAAACGAGTCGAAGTATCCCAAACAGTTCACGGGGACGGAGGCCCCGGACCCTCCGGGGACACGTCGGCCTGGTGGGGGAGCCGCAGATCGCGCCGAACGGGGAAATGGCCCCTCAGTTTCGTTGACGCGCAACGCCGTTGGGGAAAAACTGGAGGGCACGAGGAAGGGGTTCGACGATGGCGTGGAATCTGACCGGTAGCTACGTGGAGACCTGTTCGTGCGAGCTCATGTGTCCGTGCAACCTCTCCCTCGATCACGGCGCAACCTACGACTTCTGTCGGGTGACCCTCGCCTTCACCATCAGGGAGGGCCAGGTCGAGGGCACTGACATCAGCGGGCGGAGGGTCGTGTTGATCGCCGACACCCCGAAGGTGATGACCCAGGGCAACTGGCGGCTCGGGGTCTACGTCGATGATGACGCCAGCGATGAGCAGTTCGACCAGCTGGTCAAGGTCTTCGGCGGGCAGCTGGGTGGGCCGATGGGTGCTCTGGCGCCCTTGGTGGGGGAGGTCGTGGGGGTCGAGCGCGCCGCCATCGACATCTCGGACGAGGGGCTGCTGCACCGTGTGCGGGTGGGTGACTCGATCGACTTCGAGATCGAGGACATCGTCCCGTTCGGCGTCGAGACCGGAGAGCCGGTGCGTTTCCACGGAATGTTCCACCCGGTCGGTTCCGACCTGACGATGGCCGAGGCACGCCGCACCCGCATCAACGCGTTCGGGATCTCGTACGAGGGCAAGACGGGCCTGTCGACGTCCACGTTCGCCTGGGCCGCCTGACCTCGATGCGCGCGCCGGCCGAGCCGGGGGGTGATGCGGGTCCGGGTCCGGCGATCGCCGCGATGCGCACGCGCGTGGGTCTGGTTGTCGCGCTCTTCGCCCTCGCCGCGCTCGGCTGGCTGCTGACTGCGCGTGAGATGCGCGGGATGGATGCCGGACCCTGGACGAGTCTCGGCAGCCTCGGCTGGTTCCTGGGCATCTGGGTGGTCATGATGGCGGCGATGATGTTGCCTTCCGTCGCACCCACGGTCGCCTTGTACTCCCGTCTCACCAGGACCAGTGCGCCGCTGTCACCCTGGATGTTCGCCGCGGGGTATCTGCTGACCTGGGCCGTCGCGGGGGTCATCGCGTACGGCATCGGGGTGATCGTCGGTGCCATCTTCGGGGATGCACTCGCGTGGGACAACGCCGGGCGGGCCGTCGCGGGCGTCACTCTGGTGGTCGCCGCCGTGTACGAGCTCACCCCCCTCAAGGACGTGTGTCTCGGCGCGTGCCGCAGCCCTCTTGGTGCGCTTCTGGGCTCGTGGCGCGGTGGATTGAGGGGGGCCCTGAGGATGGGAGTTCGCAACGGGGCCTGGTGTGTCGGATGCTGCTGGGCCCTGATGGCTTCCCTCTTCGCGCTGGGCGTCATGAGTCTCACGTGGATGGCCCTCGTCGCGGGCATCATCGCCCTCGAGAAGCTGCTCCCGTGGCGGCGCGTCGTCACGTACGCGACGGCCGCGCTCCTGCTGGTCCTCGGCCTGCTGCTGTTGTCCGCCCCGAATGCGCTGCCGGGACTGACCACCCCGTCGGGCATGACGATGTCGGTCGGCCTGCCTCGATGACGTGGGCTGACCCGGCGTAACTGCCGGGGCCGCGGCCCGCGTGGGCCGGGTTCAGGGGGCGTGCGGCTCCACGAGTCCGCTCTCGTAGGCCATGACGACGAGCTGGGTGCGGTCTCGGGCTCCGAGCTTCATGAGGAGTCGGCTCACGTGGGTCTTGGCCGTCGCCGGGGTGACGAAGAGCTCGGTGCCGATCTCGTGGTTGGACAGGCCCCTGGCGACGAGCAGGAGAACCTCCCGCTCGCGCTCCGTCAGCGCGTCCAGGGACGCGGGCGGGTCGGGTCGTCCGACCATGTCGGCCGGCTCTCGCCGGACGAACTCCTCGATGAGCAGGCGCGTCACCGTGGGCGCCAGCAGCGACTCACCACGTGCGATGACTCGGATCCCGTCGAGCAGCTGGGCCGGCGGCGTGTCCTTGAGCAGGAAGCCGCTGGCTCCCGCGCGCAGGGCTCCGAAGACGTACTCGTCGAGGTCGAAGGTCGTCAGGACGAGCACGCGTGTGGACAGGCCGAGGGCGGCGATGGCGCCTGTCGCCGCGAGTCCGTCCATCACCGGCATCCGGATGTCCATGAGCACGACGTCCGGCTCGAGCTCGCGCGCGAGCGCGACCGCCTCGGCGCCGTTCTCGCCCTCACCCACGACCTCGAGGTCGGGCGCGGAGCCCACCAGCACGCAGAACGCTCCGCGCACGAGGGCCTGGTCGTCCACCACGACGACGCGCACCGGCGCACTCACGGCGTCTGCACCGCATACGGCAGCGTGGCGTGCACCCGGAACCCACCTCCGGGCCTCGGGCCGGCCTCGAAGCTCCCGCCGTAGAGCTCCACCCGCTCCCGCATGCCCACCAGTCCCTGGCCGGCGCCCGGGGCGACGCCGACGTCCGACGCCGGGACGTCCCCACGGCGCGGACGCCTGGCTGGTCCCTCGTCGAGCACCTCGAGGTCGACCTCCTCCTCCGAGCAGGCGATGTGGACGTGAGCGACGGGTCCGCCGTGCTTGAGGACGTTCGTCAGCGCCTCCTGCACGACGCGGTATGCCGCGAGGTCCAGGCCGGCGGGCAGGCTCGCGCCGTCGCCGGTCGAGCTCACGGTGACCCCGACACCGGTCCGGCGCGTCTCGGCCACGAGCCGTGGGATGTCGGCGAGCCCGGGCATGGGGTGCATCGCGGTCTCACCGTCCTGGCGGAGCACCCCGAGCATGCGACGCATCTCGGTGAGCGCACCACGGCTGGTCGACTCGATGACCGCCAGGGCGTCTCGAGCTGCCGTCGGGTCGGTGGCGATGACGTGGCTCCCGACACCCGCCTGGACCGCGATCACCGACATCGAATGAGCCACGACGTCGTGCAGCTCGCGGGCGATCCGAAGCCGCTCCGCCGTCACGGCCGCGCGGTCCCGGTCCTCCCGCTCGCGCTCGAGCAGGCGGGCTCGCTCTTCGATCGCCGCCCACCGGAGACGTCGCTGGCGCAGGTTGTCGCCGGCCAGCCACGCGACCGCTGTCGCGAGCAGGGTCGAGACGACGTCGCTCGGGGAGACCACGCCTGCGGGTTGGGCGGCGATGGCCAGACAGAAGGCCCCCACGGTCGCGCCGAGCGCCAGGAGCGAGTCGCGGCGTCGACCGTGCAGCGCGAGTCCGAACAGCAGAGCGAAGGCGCTGACCCCGGGGTAGGGGGCGTAGTGGAGCAGCGAGAAGGCCACGAGGGCCAGGAGCGTCACGGTGAGGGCGAGCCACGGGGCTCGGCGGTGCACGGCGTACGGCGCCGTCATGAGGATGCCCAGCACCCAGGCCCACGCGTCCACCGGCCGCTGCCCTGCGCGGACGGCCACGCCGAACGACAGGACGAGCAGGACGAAGAGGCCGAGCGCGACGAGAGCGTCGGCGACCCGTGGGTCCAGCCGCCGCGGGCGTCGCCGCCAACGCGTGTCCATACCTGAAGGGTAGGGAGCGCGGGCCTCCGTGGGATCGGCTTCGGGGCGTACGCCCCGGGAGGTATGCCGTCTCGTGGGCGACCGATGACCCCACCCCCAGGCGCACGCGGAGGCTCGGCCGCACGGCCGACGACCGAGGACCCCGTGGAGCCGGATCGTTGGTCTCAGCCAAACCGGCCCGACACAGGAGCTCAGCACTATGCCAACACTCTCGTTCCACCAGCTCACGAAGCACTACGGTCCCGTCACCGTCCTCGACGGCTTCACGGCGACGGCCCTTCCCGGCCGAGTCACCGCGTTCCTCGGCGTCAACGGGGCAGGGAAGACGACGAGCATGCGGATCATGCTCGGTCTCGCCGACCCGACCAGCGGGGAGGCGACGATCGATGGCGTCCGCTACGCCGACCTGCCCCATCCGACTCGCGTCGTCGGCGCGGTCCTCGACCAGGGATTCCACCCGAACCGCTCTGCCCGCAACCACATCCGCCTGACCGCGAGGCAGGCGGGGGTTCCCACCGACACGGCAGACGACCTCCTCCACCGCTTCGGTCTCGGGGCCGCGGCCGGTCGCCGGGTCGGTGGCTTCTCGCTCGGCATGCGTCAGCGGCTCGCCCTGGCCTCGGCGCTCGTGGGCGACCCGTCAGTGCTCGTCCTCGACGAGCCGCTCAACGGCCTCGACCCGGACGGCATCCGCGAGATGCGCCGCTTCCTGCGGTCCTTCGCGGACGCCGGCGGCACCGTCTTCCTGTCGAGCCACCTGCTCAGCGAGGTCGCGGCGGTCGCTGACGACCTCGTCGTGATCCACCGCGGCACCCTCGCCGCCGCCGGCCCGGTCCGCGACATCGTCACCGACGACACCGACCTCGAGTCGGTCTTCCACGACCTCATCCACTCCACCGACACCCAGGAAGTCTGGTCATGAGAACCCTTGTCTCCCTTGAGCTCTACAAGCTTCGCACCACCCCCGCTGCGTGGGTGAGCCTCGGCATCACCCTCGTGCTCGGAATGGCCTCCGTCGCCGCCAACGCCCTCGTCCCCAGTCCCGGGGGACCGGCCTTCGGGTCGACGGACCACGTCAACCACACACTCTCCGTGTCAGCGCTCACCTCGATGGTGATGTTGGCCATCGGGGTGCTCGTCGTCGCCGGCGAGTACCGACACCGCACCATCATGCAGACCTTCCTCGGCGAGCCCCGCCGCGCCCGGGTGCTCGCGGCCAAGGCCGTCACCGTCCTCGGGCTCGGTGCACTCCTGGGCGCCGGCACCTTCGGCATCGCCTACGCGGAGGCCGTGATCATCTACGGCGCCCGCGGGGTGCACTCGCTGCCGATCGACGTGGCCCAGCTCTGGATCGGCGCCACGGTGGCCTCCGCCCTCTACGGCCTCGTCGGCGTCGCACTCGGGGCACTGACCCGCAACACGGTCGCTGCCATCGTCGGGGCGATCACCTGGGTCATGATCATCGAGGTCGGCATCCTCGCCAGCGCCCTCCCCGAGGTCGCCCAGTGGCTCCCCGCGGGGGCTGCCATCGCCCTGACCAGCGTCGGCACGGCAGCGCACGGGATGCTGAGCCCGACGACTGCTGCCCTCGTGCTCACCGGTTGGGCGTTGCTCATCTCAGGGGTCGCGGCCCGCTTCAGCCTCACCCGGGAGGCGCACTGAGCCACCAGCAGGCGACCACGTCTCGGGTCCACACCGGACCCGAGACGTGGTCGCCTGCCGGGTGGCGGAGCTGGGCCCGAGCCTCACCGGCCGTCGAGCAGCCGCAGCA
Organism: Terrabacter sp. P2_E3; assembly: GCF_056403915.1. Lineage (NCBI taxonomy): Bacteria > Bacillati > Actinomycetota > Actinomycetes > Micrococcales > Intrasporangiaceae > Terrabacter > Terrabacter sp. P2_E3. The sequence goes on along the minus strand of NZ_JBFUEN010000023.1, from coordinate 18,288 downwards.
GCGACTCGGCCTCCTCGTCGCAGGCTGCGCACCCCCGCAGGTGGGCGGCCATCGCCTCGTCCCGGTAGGTGGGGTCGTGCACCAGCGCCTCGGCATAGCTGTCCATCCGTTCGAAGCACTCGTCGCACGAGAGCCAGGGGGTCGTGTCCTGCAGCAGCGCACAGACGTTGCGTGGTGTCAGGGCGGCCGAGTCGGGGCGAGGTGTCGTGCTCATGGAGTGCCTGCCGTGGGGGTGGGGGAGATGCGTGAGCGGGCGTCGGAGGGGGCCGGATCCGGCGGGTTTGCCGGGTGGACGGGCAGGTAGCCGTTCGCGGTGAGCTCCGTCCGCAGGCGGACCCGGAGGTCGTGCAGCGTCTTGTAGAGGGCTCCTCGGTTGGTGCCCAGGCGGTCGGCAAGAACGTCGATCGGGATGCCGTCGACGAGGAGGGCGATCGCGATGCGTCGCTGGTAGGGCGTGAGAACGCCACGCATCGCGGCGGCCACGGCCGCCGCGAGGTCGTTTCCCTCCGCATACAGCTCGGGGTCCTCGTGCCGCGGCGCGCTCGGCACGTCGAGGTCACGGAGCTCCACCTCACGGTGCTGCCACTGCAGCCGCCGGACCTCGGTCGCCGCCTGGAGGATGGCGAACTTGAAGGCCCACGTCGTGAAGCGGCTCCGCCCCTCGAAGGTGTGCAGCTTGGCCAGCAGGGCGGTCATGGCCTCGTCGGCCGCCTGGTTGACGATGACGTCGACCGCCGACGGGGAAGGATCGGGCAGCGCGGGACGCATGCGCCACACCTGGTGCGCGGCGGCCCGGAGCATCAGTGCATGCAGCTCTCGCAGGGCCGCGGCCTGTTCGGGTCCTCCACCGGTGAGCGCCTCCACCCAGTCCATCGGGCCCGGGGCATCCGACGGTGGTGACGACACCGAGGTGTCCGAGCGCTGCTCGTCCCTGCTCACGGCGGTCATCAGCCCACCTGCGGCGCATCGAGGCCGTCGAGGCCGTCGAGGCCGTCGAGCGGGGACAGGATGCGTGCCGCGAGCTCCGGCGGGCAGCCGGCGTCCACGAGCTCGAGCAGCGCGTGCAGGTCGACCCGCTGCCGGGCCAGGTCACGAGCGAGCAGGGCCGGGAAGCCCGCCTCGCGCAGCCGGCACCTGCGCCACTCGACGACGTCGAGCGGTGGTCCGGCGGACTGGCAGGGGACCGCGGTGGCCGGGGTGTGGGTCTGGTGCGGGGTCATGCCCTGTTGGCGGTGTGCAGCGTCGCCGGTCTTACCGGTCGGGGACAGCGCGGTAAGACCGATGGCGCGTGGACGCACTAACACCCCGTCAGCGTCCCACTCGGCCGGCTCGATGTCGCGGAGCAGCCCGGAGGGCACCGAGCCACCAGTCCAGGAGGACACGCATGGTCACCATCGGCAGTCCCAGCACCACCCGTCGGGTCGAGCGCCCCGCACGTCCGGACAGGAGTGACCCCACCTACCAGGCGTATGCCGTGCTGCGCGCTGCCTTCGTCGTCGCCCCGGTCGTCTTCGGTCTCGACAAGTTCACCAACCTCCTCGTGCAGTGGGACCAGTACCTGGCCCCCGTGCTGTCCCGGCCGTTGCCGGTCACACCGCACGAGGCGATGTATGTCGTCGGCATCGTCGAGGTGGTGGCCGGCCTGGTCGTCGCCCTCCACCCGCGTCTCGGCGCCATCGTCGTGGCCGCGTGGCTCGGCGGCATCATCCTCAACCTGCTGCTCCTCCCCGGCTTCTACGATGTGGCCCTGCGCGACCTCGGCCTGATGTCGGCGGCCGTCGCCCTGCAGCGGCTCGCCACGCGCTTCGACCCGCGCCCCGTGCTGTGGCCGGTCCGGCGGGGCTGACCATGAGCACGGCCTTCGTGCTGACCGGGGGAGGCAGCCTCGGCGCGGTGCAGGTCGGGATGCTCCTGGCGCTGCGCGACTGCAAGATCGAGCCCGACCTGCTCGTCGGCACGTCCGTCGGCGCCGTCAACGCGGCCTACCTCGCCGGACCCGGGAGCACGCGGGCCAGACTGGAGGCCCTCGTGGGCCTCTGGCAACGGATGCGTCGCCAGGACATCTTCGCCCCGGACCCGCTTCGGTGGCTCGGGGCCGCACGCGGGACCCAACCGTCGCTGTTCGCCGGCACCGGCCTCGAGCGCCTCCTGCAGAGCAACCTCGGCTACGACGACCTCGACGACGCACGTGTCCCGGTCGAGGTCACGGCCACGGATCTCGTGACCGGTCAGGGCATCGTGATGGGCACGGGTGCAGCCGTCAGCGCCGTCCGAGCCAGCGCTGCGGTCCCGGGGCTGCTCCCGCCCGTGGTGCGTCAGGGCAGGACCCTCGTCGACGGCGCCATCGGCGAGCTGGACGTGCTGGCCCACACAGCGGCGCACGGCGTCACGGACATCTATCTGCTGCCCGCCGGCTACCCGTGCGCGGGAGCAGGTCCGACGACCGCGCTCGGCTCGGTCCTGACGGCGCTGAGCCTGCTGCTGCACCGCCAGCTCATGGCGCAGGTCCGCGGCTATGACGGCGGTGCGCGGCTGCACGTCCTGCCCCCGCTGTGCCCCCTGTCGGTGTCACCCGCCGACTTCAGCCAGACGACCGCTCTCGTGGCGCGGGCCCACGAGAGCGCCCGCCGTTGGTTGCGGTCGGCCTCGTCCCGTCCCCGGGGCGACGCGGGCGTCCTGGCCCTCCACGACCATGACGGGCTCCGCGCCCGGGAAGGAACGAGCGCATGAGCCCGTCACCGGAACAGGCTGGACTTCGTGATCGCGCCCGAAGGCACTGGGCGGGAACCGGTGCCGTCACCGAACCGGACCTGGCGCGCGCGGCCTCCGGAGCCCGAATCATGCTGGAGGCAATGGGAATCGACGTGGACAACGAGTCGCTGGCGCGCACACCGGAACGCATGGCCGCATCGCTCGCAGAGCTGATGAGCCCACGACCGTTCCAGATGACGACGTTCCCCAACGACGGCGGCTACGACGAGCTGATCGTCGCGAGGGGCATCCCGGTGCGGTCCCTCTGCGAGCACCACATGCTCCCGTTCGTCGGGACCGCCCACATCGGCTACCTCCCGGGCGGGCGCATCCTCGGCCTGTCCAAGCTGGCTCGTGTGCTCGAGCACTTCTCGTCGCGTCCCCAGGTGCAGGAGCGACTGACCGTCCAGGTCGCCGACTGGCTGTGCGCCCAGCTCAGCCCGGTCGGGGTCGGCGTGGTCGTCGAGGCCGAGCACCTCTGCATGACGCTGCGCGGCGTGCAGGCCCCGGGCACCACGACCATCACCTCGAGCCTGCTCGGCGCCCTTCGGGACGACTCACGCTCGCGGGCGGAGTTCCTCGCCCTGACGCAGGCATCCCGCTGAGGCGTCGGCCGCGTCGGCCGCGTCGGCCGCGTCTGCGGTGTCGGCGGCGTCGGACGGGCTCGTCGGACATCCAGCACGTCCTCGACGCGAGGGGTGGTTGGCAGGACAATCGAAGGCATGTCCCGTCTCTGGACGGTGACGAGTCGCCTACCGCTGACGAGCATTCTCGTCGTCGCCACCCTCGCGCTGTCGGTGTGGACCCGGTCCCTCTGGGACCCGCTCCTCGATCGGCCGCTGAACGACTCCGTGAGCTACGGCCTGCCCGCGTTCGAGCAGGGCTCCTGGTCCACCGTGTTGACCGGTGCCTTCTTCGCGGCGCGCCCGTTCCAGTACGTCCCGATCCTGCTGGGGCTCATCGTGTTCGGGGGCTTCGCGGAGTGGCGCCTGGGCTCGCTCCGCTACGCAGTGGCGCTCGTGTCCTGCCACGTCGTAGCCGTCCTGGGTGCCGCCGGTCTGCTGTGGCTCACCCGTGACCACGGCTACGCGTGGACGACGCACCTCGCCGCAGTGCGCGACGCGGGGCCGTCCGCCGGGTTCCTCGGCGCGGCGGCCGCAGCGTCGGTCACGCTGTCACCCCCGTGGCGTGGTCGGGTCCGGGCGTTGCTCGGCGCCTACGTCGTGCTCTTCGTCATCCACATGGGCGCACTCGCGGACCTCGAGCACGTGCTGGGGGTGGGTTTCGGCCTGCTCCTCGGACCGGCTCTCATGGGCCGCGCGCCGTTGCTCACCTTCCGCCACCTGACGCGACGAGACTTCCGCCTGCTCGCGTCCGGCTTCTTCGTCATCGCCGCGGTCGAGGTCGCGCTACGCCCCTTCACCACCGCGGACGGCCCGTTCGCGGTCACCCTGAGCCCGGAGGCCCGGGCCGCGGAGCTCGCCGACACGGACCTGCTGCTCGGCGTCCTCCAGATCGTCCTCTGGCTGTGGCTCGCCCGGTCGCTCTACAAGGGCCGGCGACTGGCCTGGCGCTGGGCCGTGGGGCTCCTGCTCGTCGTCATGGTCATCCAGGTCCTGAACCTCGCCTACATGATCGCGGTGGGCGAGCAGGGACTCCTCGCTGCCGGCTGGGAGCTCTTCGGCAACGGGCTCGGCCTGTCCGTGTGCCTCGTGGGCCGCCATGCGTTCCGCAACCCGTCGCCCCGCCGCGCTCGCCGCACCAGCGGCAGCATCGTCGCTCCCGCCGACGACGACCAGCGCTCACGGGCCACGCAGCTGCTGCGGCAGCAGGGCACGGTCAACCGTCTCGCGTGGATGACGACCTGGCCGGAGAACCGCTGGTTCACGCCGGCCTCCGTGTCGGGATACGTCGCGTACCGCGTGCACGCCGGCGTCGCGGTCGGGCTGTGTGACCCCGTGGCCTCGGCCGAGGAGGACCGGTCCATGCTGCTCGGCGCCTTCGCGAACGCCGTGCACGCCCAGGGATTGGTGCCGTGCCTCTTCACCGTGACGGGAGAGGCCTCTCGACATGCGCGAGCGCAGGGATGGCACTCCCTCCAGGTGGCGGAAGAGGCCTGGGTCGACCTGCCCACGCTGGACTTCGTCGGCAAGGCATGGCAGGACGTGCGCACCGCCCTGAACCAGGCGGCCAAGCTCGGCATCGGCTTCCGGCTCGGCCCACTCAAGGACATGCCGCGCGGCATACAGATGCAGGTCAAGGCGATCTCGTCCGAATGGGTCGAGGACAAGGGGCTGCCCGAGATGGGCTTCACCCTCGGTGGCGTGGATGAAGCCCTCGACCCTCACGTCCGAGTCGGCCTGGCCATCGACGGTGACGCCACGGTCCACGGGGTCACGTCGTGGATGCCGTTCCACGCGAGCGGGGGTGGGGACCCCGCCGGCTGGACGCTGGACGTCATGCGGCGCCTGCCCGGAGGCTTCCGCTACTCCATGGAGTTCCTCATCGCCTCGGCCTGTCTCGCCTTCAAGGAGGAGGGCTGCGCCCTCGTCTCCCTCTCGGGTGCCCCGTTGGCCCGGACCCGGCCCTCTGCGGGTGACGAGTCCTTGGACCGGGGCACGCTCGACGTCTTCCTCGACCGACTCGGCGAGTCCCTGGAGCCGTACTACGGCTTCAGGTCCTTGCATGCCTTCAAGTCGAAGTTCCAACCGAGGCACGAACCGCTCTATCTCGTCTTCCCGGACGAGGCCGCGCTCCCGCGCATCGGGCTGGCCCTGAGCCGCGCGTACCTGCCGGATGCCGGGATGCGAGACCTCGTGGCCCTGGCCCGTTCGGGGCGGCAGTGAACGAACTGGCGCGCGTCCGGGCCGGTCACGAAACCGATGCGCCGGCCACGACCTCTGCGGCATGCCGGCGACATTCCCGACGAGACGGTCGGCATCCGAGCGGGCCGACCGCCGCGGGTGGAGGATGAACGGGTCGGGCACCGTTGCTCCACGCGAGAGGACTGTCATGGCCATCCCGAGTCCTGGGTACTCGATCACCGTCCGGGTCGAGGTGCCCGCCGCCGCCAACGCGACGTCGGCCCTCACCACCGCCGTCTCGTCCACCGGCGGAGCCCTCACGGCGCTCGACGTCGCCGAGAGCCGCACCGACCGGCTCGTCGTCGACGTCACGTGCGACACGCGGGACGAGGCGCACGGTCACCTCATCACCGAGGCGATCGCCGCGATCCCGGGGGCGGTCGTCCGCAAGGTCAGCGACCAGACCTTCCTGCTCCACCTCGGCGGCAAGATCGAGGTGAACCCGAAGGTGCCCCTCAAGCACCGCGACGACCTGTCACGCGCGTACACGCCCGGAGTCGCCCGCATCTGTCAGGCGATCGTCGAGCACCCGGAGGACGCCCGGCGTCTCACGATCAAGCGCAACACCGTCGCCGTCGTCACAGACGGCTCGGCCGTCCTGGGGCTGGGCAACATCGGCCCGCTCGCGGCCCTCCCGGTGATGGAGGGCAAGGCCGCGCTCTTCAAGCAGTTCGGGGGAGTCGACGCCTGGCCGGTCTGCCTCGACACCCAGGACCCCGATGCGATCGTCGAGATCGTGCGCGCGATCGCCCCTGTGTACGGCGGCATCAACCTCGAGGACATCTCTGCCCCAAGGTGTTTCGAGATCGAGTCACGCCTGCGTGACCTCCTCGACATCCCCGTCTTCCACGATGACCAGCACGGCACCGCGATCGTCGTCCTCGCCGCGCTCAAGAACGCCCTGCGCGTCGTCAACAAGTCCATCGACGACGTGCACATCGTCGTGTCCGGCGTCGGCGCCGCGGGTCACGCGATCATCCGTCTCCTGCTGACCCAGGGTGCCCGCAACATCGTCGCCTGCGGTCGCACGGGTGCCGTCCACAACGGCAACGAGGGCATGGAGCCCTTCCGCCAGTGGATCGCCGACCACACGAACACCGGTCACCAGAGCGGCACCCTCAAGGAGGTCCTCGTCGGTGCCGACGTCTTCATCGGCGTCTCGGCGCCGGACCTGCTGACGGGTGACGACATCGCGACCATGGCTCCCGACGCGATCGTCTTCGCCCTCGCCAACCCCGTGCCGGAGGTCGACCCGATCGCCGCGAGCGAGCACGCCGCCGTCGTCGCGACCGGCCGCTCCGACCACCCGAACCAGATCAACAACGTCCTCGTCTTCCCGGGCTTCTTCCGCGGGCTGCTCGACGCCGGCGTCTCCGACATCACGGACGCCATGATGGTCGCCGCGGCGACCGCCATCGCCGACTCGGTCGAGCCGGGCGAGATCAACCCGAGCTTCATCATCCCCAGCGTCTTCGACGCGAGCGTCGCGCCGGCGGTCGCCGCAGCGGTGTCCCGGGTGGCCGGCACCCGCTGACCGGACCGGCGTCAGGCGGCGCGGCGGTGCTGGGAGCCGGCGCGGACGACAGAGCCCTCGGAGATGACGTCGTCGCTGTCGACGCGCACGCCGTCCCAGACGTGGGCGTTGGCGCCGATCTTGACGCGTGCGCCGATCCGGGCATCGCGCCCGACGACGGCGCCGGCGGCCACGTGTGCCGTGGTGCCGATGCTGGCTCCGGCGTGGACGACCGCGCCGCGGTCGATCCAGGCGCCGCTCGCGATGCGGGCTCCCGCGCCGACGACCGCTCCGCGGTCGACGTAGGCGTTCTCGGCGACATAGGCCGCAGGGTCGACGTGGGCGTGCGACTCGACGAAACCGCCACCGTTGTCGTGGCGGGCGTAGCGCAGCACGGTTCCGTTGTCCTCTTCGAACTCCTCGTACTTCCTTCGCCTCATGGTGCACCCCCTTCGGGTCGTGCGTGGACCGTCTGTCCACGCGTGCCTCGTCTGGATCAACGTTCAAGTGAACATGAAGATTCCGTCGAGGTGATGACTGGTTTCTACCCGCCCAACGCGCGGGCCAACCGTGCGGTTCCATCGGCTGGGACGGTGCCGGGACGACCGGGGATGACAGGTGGGCGACCGCGTGGGTGCAGGACGACGTGGCCGTATGCCGTCACCTCGGGGTGGCGGCATACGGCTGGGTCGCCAGGCGGTTGGCAGTGGTGCGGGTGGGGCGGATGGAGCGGATGGGGCGGTCAGACGCCCTCCTGCACCTCGTAGATGGCGTCGGCGACGAGCCCGTGGGCGTCGCGGTGCACGATGTTGGCGGCCTCGGCGTCGGGAGCCTCGACGAGGCAGAAGATCTGGCCCCGGCGCTCGTCGACCCAGTAGCGCAGGTAGTTGACACCGTGGGGGTCCTGCGTGGCGAGGTCGGCCCGGTGTGCCTGGGCGACCGCGTCCATCGTGACCCCGTCGCCGAGGGAGTGGACGTCCATGAAGAGCGGCATGCTCGTGGTCCTTTCGGGATGGGAGAGCTGGATGTCTCCAGCGTCGCTCCCGCCGCCCCCGCAGGTCATGGGTGCCGACTACCCACTCACGCGCTAGCTCCACCCATCTTGAGCAGCTCGCGCCGGCTCTCGAGCCCGAGCTTGGTCAGGACCGAGGAGACGTGGTGCTCGGCGGTGCGCCGGGAGATGACGAGGCGCTCGGCGATCCCGGCGTCCGTGTAGCCCTGCGTCAACAGCTCCATCACCTCGGTCTCGCGCGGGGTCAGGCCTGAGGGGTGCTCGCGCGTCGTGGCCCTGGGGGCGCGAGGTGCGGGCCAGCCACGGGCGCGCAGCTCAGCGCGCGATCGCGCCGCCGCGGCATGGGCACCGACCCGCTCGAAGACCGCGATCGACTCCGTGAGTGACTCGCGCTGGCCGCTGCGCGCCAGTGCGAGTCCCTGGTCGAACGGGCATCCGAGGGACTTCCAGATGTCGGCGGCCTCACGCCATGCACCGGCCACCTCCGCGGCGAACGGGGGAGCGAGTGGGCCGCCCAGCTCGAGGTCGGTGACCGACGCGTCGGGCTCGCCGAGCGTCTCGATGCCGTCGCCGACGAGCCACCGCGCGACGGCGCCGCGGTTCCACGGGCAGTCGGCCGAGACCGCGAGCGGCCAGGCCTCGGCGGCCACGCGTGCGGCGGCGCCGAGGTCGCCCGCGAGCCAGGCGGCCTCGCAGCGCACGGCGACGACCGGAGCCACCCGCTGCAGCTCGCGCATCCCCGAGGCCAGGGACCACGCCCGCGCCATCAGCTCGTCGCCGCCGGGCTCGCCCACGCGACCGCGCACGTGGGCGAGGGTGACGAGCGGCTCGATCTCGCCGACGCTCGCGATGTCGGGATGGCGGAGCAGGGACTCGGCCCGGGCGCGCGCCGCGCCGAGATCACCCCGGTCGAGGTGCAGCTGTGACTCCCACCCCTCGAGATAGAGGGTCCACGAGTCGAGATCGCGCTCTGAGCAGTACTCGATGCCCTCGAGGAGGTAGCGCCGTGCGTCCTCATGCCGTCGCTGCAGCACGGCGCTCGACGCGAGGTTGCAGTACGCGCGAGCCGCGTGCTCGTGGAGGTCGGCGGCGCGTGCCTGCTGGAGGCTGTCGTCGAGCATCGCGGCCCCGGAGGCGAAGTCACCGGCCGCGATCTCGATCGTGCCGAGGTTGTTGAGGGCGTGCACGCGCACCTCGGTCTGCTGCGCCAGGTCGTCGAGCGAGTCGGCGAGGTCCAGCGTCCGGTGCGCCCACACCCGGGTGCCGGCCAGGTCGGTGGCCAGCATGCGGAGCTGCGCGAGGTTGCTGTAGGCCAACGCCAGCTCGAAGGTCGAGCCCCCTTCGAGCACGTCGACGGCGACAGCGGCCTGCGTCTCGGCCTCGGCCTTGCGCCCCGCGAACCAGCTGAGCCGTGACAGGCACCGCCACGCGTCGCCGACCCGCGTGGCGTCGTCGGCGGCGTCCCAGATCCGGCGGGCCGCGTCGACCGCCTCGATGGCGCCCTCGATGCGGTCGGTGAGATAGAGCTCGTAGCCGAGGGCCCAGAGCAGGTCGGCCCGGCGGCGGGCGGGCACCTCGGTGTCAGGCAGGGAGTCCGCGTGCTGCAGGGCGCGGCGGTACTGGTCGACGGCTTCCCGGTGGGCGCCGAGGCGAGCGGCCCGTGCCCCGGCCTCGGGCGCATGGGCCAGCACGGCCCGGCTGTCCCCGGCAGCGTCGGCATGGTGCGCCAGCCGCGCCGGGTCGGCTCCGCGACTCTCGAGCGCCGCGAGGAGTCGGCGGTGGATGTGGAGCCGTCGTCCGGCAGGAACCTCGTCGGCGACGGCGAGCCTGCCCAGCTCGTGACGGAACGTGACCTCCCGACCCGACATGACGACCAGTCCCCGGGCGAGCGGCTCGTCGAGGACGGCCAGGCCCTCGCTCAGGAGTCCTTCGAGCAGGTCGCTCTCGGCTCTCGACCCGGTCAGGGCGACCACTTCGAGGGCTCGCTGTGACGACTCGTGGAGACGGGCGACGCGGGCGAGCACCGCGTCGCGCACGGTCGGGGGCACGCCGGCCGTGTCGCCGGAGAGCACTTCGGTGACGAAGAACGCGTTGCCGCCCGTGACGTCGTGCAGTCGCTCCACGTCGATCCTGGTCTGCGACAGCCGGTCGCGCGAGCGTTCGGCGACGAGGGTCGCCACGGCCCTTGGGCTGAGCGGCGGCAGGTCGATCCGCCGGGTCCCACTGGCGGATGCGGTGTCCCCCAAGAGGATTCGCAAAGCGCTGCCGGCACCCGCGTCCTCGGGGCGGTAGGTGACGAGCACGAGGGCATGGCACCCGTGGACGCGCCGAGCCACGTGGCGCAGGAGGTCCAGGGTGGCCTCGTCGGCCCAGTGCGCGTCCTCGATGACGAGCAGGTAGGGCCGGTCCGGGGGCGCGTCTCGGAGGGTGTCCACGAGCCGCGTGAAGACGTCCAGCCGACTCGCCTCCTCGGGCCACAGGCCCGCCGGGAGGGAGGGCACCATGTCGCGCAGCGGACCGAGCGGTGCGGGGGTGGCGGATCCGTCGCAGCTGCCGATGGCGACGCATGCGCCGGTCTCGAGCTCGGAGGCCGCGGCGGAGACGAAGGTGGTCTTGCCGATGCCGGCCTCGCCCGAGACGTAGACCAGTCGCCCGTGCCCAGCGCGTGCGTCGTCCAGGTAGCCAGCGACAGCGCGAAGGTGCTCGACGCGCTCGAGAAGCGTCACGTCGCGATCGTACGTGCGTCCCCTCGACGGGGAGCGGGGTCCGAGCAACATCGCCGGCGGCATACGGTGGACGGATGAACTTCCGATACCTCGGCAACAGCGGACTCAAGATCTCCGAGATCACCTACGGCAACTGGCTGACCCACGGCTCGCAGGTCGAGAACGACGTGGCCACCCAGTGTGTCCGGGCGGCGCTCGACGCCGGCATCAGCACCTTCGACACGGCGGACGTCTACGCCAACACCAAGGCCGAGAGCGTTCTGGGCGACGCCCTCAAGGGCGAGCGGCGCGAGAGCCTCGAGATCTTCACGAAGGTCTACTGGCCCACCGGACCCGGCGGCAAGAACGACACGGGCCTCTCACGCAAGCACATCATGGAGTCGATCAACGGCTCGCTCGAGCGCCTCCAGACCGACTACGTCGACCTCTACCAGGCCCACCGCTACGACACCGAGACGCCGCTCGAGGAGACGATGCAGGCCTTCGCCGACGTCGTCCGCCAGGGCAAGGCGCTCTACATCGGCGTCAGCGAGTGGACCGCCGACCAGATCCGCGAGGGCGTCACTCTCGCGAAGGAGCTCGGCTTCCAGCTCATCTCGAGCCAGCCGCAGTACTCCATGCTGTGGCGTGTCATCGAGGGCGAGGTCGTGCCGACGTGCGAGGAGCTCGGCGTCAGCCAGATCGTGTGGAGCCCCATCGCCCAAGGCGTGCTGACGGGGAAGTACCAGCCCGGCCAGCAGCCGCCCGAGGGCTCGCGCGCCGCCGACGAGAAGGGTGGCGCCGACATGATCAAGCGCTTCATGAACGACGACGTGCTGACCCGCGTGCAGAAGCTCAAGCCGATCGCTGACGAGGCCGGTCTGACCATGGCCCAGCTCGCCGTCGCCTGGGTGCTCCAGAACCCCAACGTCGCAGCCGCGCTCGTCGGCGCCTCGCGTCCCGAGCAGGTCGCCGAGAACGTCAAGGCGGCCGGGGTGAAGCTCGAGCCCGAGCTCATGACGAAGATCGACGAGGTCCTCGGCGACATCGTCGAGAAGGACTCGGGCAAGACGAAGGAGACGGCGCCGCAGCAGCGCGTCGCCTGACGTCGGACCCTGACGCCCGACAACGTATGCCGCCCAGCCGGGTTCGCGAGGCTGGGCGGCACACGTGTGTGGCCGGGCGGTCAGCCGGTCATGACGGCGTGAGCTTCGTCAGACGCGTGGACCAGTTGCCGAGAGAGGTACGCGTGCCGCCGCAGCTGCCGATCGGGGGAGTCAGGTACTGCGCCAGGGTGCAGGTCTGGGCGATGTACTCCGAGGCGATCCAGATGGACCGGCCGTCGGTGACGGCCGCCCCGTAGTCCCCCCAGCGGGTGCGGATCGGGGTGCCGACGAAGGCCTTGTAGCTCGTGAAGCCGTCCGCCGGGCCGATACCCTCGGCCACGATGTGGATCGGGCCGACTGCTCCGCTCGACGAGATCGGAGCGTAGGCCGCGCTGGGGAAGTGGTCCCGTCCGACGACGCTGAAGGCGATGGCGCCCTGACCGGTGGTCAGCATCGTGATGGCCGAGTAGGTCAGGTTGTTGCCCGCGAGGGCCAGGTAGCCCTGCTTCTTGATGTTGCCGCCGACCTTGCCGGCGCCGTTGATCTTGGGCTCCACCGAGAACCAGGCGATGCCGGCCCGCAGCTCGCCGTTGACCCGCACCGCGGTGTCGACCGAGCCCCAGAGGACGCCGTTGGTGAACCACGTCTGCTGCATGCGGGTGTCGTTGGAGTCGAGGTGCGAGATGACCTCGTCGTGCGCCGGCTCGGGCGGGTTGAAGAAGAGCTGCCAACAGCCTGGACCGAACGGGGTCGCGATCGTCGTGTCGTTGATGCACTGGCCGAGCGGGAAGTCGCCGGCCTTCTGGTCGGCCTTCGGCGGGAAGACGTACGTCTCGCTGTTGACCAGCTTGTTCGTGACCGCAAGCGCCGGGGTGGCGGCGTCGAGCGATGCGGTGTTGGTCAGCGCCCACAGGCCGATGCGCCGAGCGGTCCCGGTCGGGTTGCCCGTCTCCGAGCCGTCACCGGCGGCCGAGCTGAGCAGGTACTCGCTGCCGTTGGCGGCGCTCTCGTACTGGCCCGCGGGTGACGTTGCCGGCCACACGGTGAAGCCGGGCGTGCCGGCCAGGTCGAGATTCGGCACCAGCGTCATGCGGACCGCTGCCGGGTGGGTGGCGAGCTGCGCCTTCGAGAACGCGAAGACCTGGGCGGCGTTGAAGCTCGGTCCGAAGAGGTCGTACTCGTTGGTCGTGATGTAGATGCCATTGGCGTCCCCACCGATGTGCGGGTAGTCCTGGAAGCACGGGCCCGGTGTGACGCCGTCGGTCGTGCAGCCGTGGTTCGGTGTGCCTTCCGTGCCGTCATTCTGGGCAGGCACCGAGTAGATGGTCCACGTGCCCGTCGGGTTGCTCGTGTTCGAGACGGCCACGTCGATGGTGTTCCTGCCGTTGAAGTCGCCGTTCGCGTCCACGTGCAGCGTCGTGATGGCCACGACAAAGCGCTGGAAGTCGGGGTCGTAGTGGCAGATCGGGTCGATGACGTCGGGCCCGACGACGCCGGTCGTGCGGTTGATGGCCGCGGGGTAGCCGAAGAAGGTGTTGAGGTCTTGCACCCCGGTCAGCGGCACGGCGTTCGAGTCGTAGACGCGCAGCACGCTGTTGACCGACTCGACGGTGAAGCCGTTGCCGACACAGAGGGCCTGGTCAGGTGGCTCGAGTGAGAACTGGTTGCCGCCGTTGGCGAGGCGCTGGTCGCGGTGGTTGAGGCCCTGGATGCTGGCCTGGACCGCCGGGTTCGTCGCAGCGACGGCGCTCGACGCCACCACGGGGGCATCGAGCGGGTGCTTGGGGAAGATGCCGTGCTTGAAGTTCGGGTCGGGGCGGGTCGACGGGACGCCACCCTGCTCGTCGTCGGGTCCGGCTCTGAGCTCGGGCTGCTGGAGCCCGTCGGCGCCGGTGCCGAGGCTGCGGATACTGGTCGTGCCAGAGGACGTGATCTGGCGGGTGTCAGAAGGGGCGGCGTTCGCGGCTCCTGGCAGACTCAGCAGCGCTGCGGCGATGGCCGCGGCTCCGCTGGTGGCGATGATCTTTCGCATGAGCACCTCCGGGAGAATCTGCGCGGACGTGTCGAGCGGAGCCTGGCCACCTTTCGGATGTTCGCTGGTGTGGGAGCGCCGCTCGCACAACTTTCGAGCGTACGCCGGTGCAGCGGCCGCGGGTGCGGTTCGACGGATCTGCGCAACTACGAGGTCGGGTCGCGCAGCACGGCTACCCTGCGGGCATGGCACAGGGGGAGGGCGCGCGGTTCGCGCACGAGTCGGAGCGTCTCGTCTGGGAGCGGCTGGCGCGTGGCGTCACGGAGGGCACGGTGCTGCTGCCCAACATCCGCCTCACCTCACAGCTCAAGGACCACGAGCTCGACGTCGTCGTGCTCATGCCTGGCGTGGGCGTCGTCGTCGTGGAGGTCAAGGGCGGCAGCGTCTCCGTCGACGCGCAGGGCCACTGGTGGTCCGGTGGTGGTGCGCGCCGCAGCCGGGTGCGCCCCGTCGAGCAGTGCCGCGACGGCAAGTACGCCCTGCGCGACTTCGTGGAGGCCGACCCCCGCTGGAAGAACCGCCGCAGCCGGGTCCGGTTTGGCCACGCGGTCGTCGTCCCGTTCACGGACATCGCGGACGACTTCGCCACCCCGGACTGCCCGCGCTGGATGATCAGTGGCCGCGGAGACCTCGACGACCTCGCTGGCCGGGTCCACGACGTCGCAGCCCTGCAGGAGAACGACCAGCGCGTCCCCACCGCCGAGGACGTCGAGCTGATCGTCGAAATCCTCACGGGCAGAGGCTTCCCCGTACCCGACATCGCCGCTGACGCGGACGAGCGGGAGGCAACATCGGACCGACTGACCCAGGAACAGGCGGCTCTGCTCCAGGTCACACGGCTCATCAGGCGGATGGAGATCCGGGGTGGTGCCGGCAGCGGCAAGACGATCCTGGCCCTCACCCAGGCCAAGGACCTCACCCGTGGCCAGGGTGATCGCAAGGCGCAGCGTGTGGCACTCGTCTGCTACTCGATCGGCCTCTCCCAGTACTTCAAACGGCAGCTCGCCAGCGTGCCGAGGCACCATCGGCCGGCCTTCGTCGGTTCCTTCGAGGACCTCGCCAACGAGTGGGGGATCGACACCGCGTCGCACGACCGCAACGACGCAGCCTTCTGGGAGCGTGATCTGGCCGCCCGGATGACCGAGATCGCTGCAGCACTCCCGGACGGCAAGAAGTTCGACGCCGTCATCGTCGACGAGGCCCAGGACTTCGCCGACCACTGGTGGTACCCCCTCATGAAGGCGCTGCGCGACGAGGACGAGGGCGGTCTCTACGTCTACTCCGACGAGAACCAGCGGATCTTCGCCCGCTTCGGCCGGCCGCCGGTGCCACTGGTCCCACTCGTGCTCGACCACAACCTGCGCAACACGCAGCAGATCGCCCGAGCCTTCGGGCCGCTCGCACCGATGCGGATGCACCTCCGGGGAGGAGTCGGCGCCGACGTCCGCTTCGTCGCCTGCCCTCGGGACGAGGCGATCGGCAGCGCCGACGACCAGGTCGACCTGCTCCTCGAGGCGGGATGGCAGCCGCAGCACGTCGCGCTCCTGACGATGGGCTCACGGCACCCGACACAGGTCGAGCGTCAGGAGGCGGACGGCCACGTCGGATACTGGCGGTCCTTCTGGGACGACGACGATGTCTTCTATGGCCACGTCCTCGGCTGCAAGGGACTCGAACGCCGCGCGGTCGTCCTCTGCGTGAACGCGAAGAAGACCGAGCGCGCCCGCGAGATGCTCTACGTGGGCATGTCGCGCGCCACCGACGAGCTCGTCGTCGTGGGGGACCCGGACTTCATCCGCGAGATCGGTGGCGCCCAGGTGGCTCACCGGCTCGGCATCGGGTGACGCAGCCATGTCAGGCGGCGCCGGGGCTGGGGACAACTTCGACGGGCTGCCTCGCGTCCGGATGACGATGGCGGGCATGACCTTCAAGGACCTGCCCCCTCGGGCGAGTGAGATCCCCCTGACCAACCGTCGCGTCGCTGCCGACGTCATCGACCTCATCATCGGCGACACGGACCGCGCCACCGGGTGCGTCGCGCTGATGATCTGCGATGCCGAGGACCGCGGCATCCAACCGATCCTGCTCCACGACGTCCCGCCGGACGCCGAGGCCACTGGCCTGGCCCAGCTGCTCGGCATGCTCCTGCCGCTCGCGGCCGACAACGACGGCTCCATCCTCATCGGTCGGGGCCGACCGCGAGGGACGGCGCCCGACGACGTCGACCGTGACTGGCACCAGCAGGCGATCGACCGCTGCGCCGACCACGAGGTCGACCTGCTCGGCTTCTACCTCGCCACCGGCGACGGAGTCTTCCGCCTGCCCGAGCCACTCACCGCCGCGTCGTGAGGGTGTCTGGCAGCGACCCACCGCACGTTCGGAATCACCGCACGTTCAGAAGGGTGGGGGCTCGAGATCGGTCGAGCGATGCCTGGTCGACCGATCTCGAGTTGGGGGCGCGAGCGACGTGTCTCGGACGCCGTCGAGCCAGTCCCTTGGGTAGGTGTCGTAGATGCGACCGGCCTTGGTGCGCCAGCGAACCCGGTCGCCCTCGCGGCGGACGAGCCAGTGGCCGTTCGTGTGCAGGTTGTGGTGGGGACGGTGCTTGCTCGTGAGGTTCGTGACCTCGGTCAGGCCGTGCGGCCAAGGGACGTCGTGGTCGAGGTCGCATCGAGCGGCCGGCACGGTGCACCCCGGCGCGCGGCACGTCCCGTCGACGGCCTCGACATGCGCTCGCATCGCCGGGGTCGGCCGGTAGGCCTGGGTCTCGAGGTGCACGGCAGCGCCGGTGTCCGCATCGACGGCCAGCCGACGCCACGCCGAGCCGTCGTTGAGCATGATCTGGCGGGCGTGGTCCGCCGTCACCCAGCCGTGGCCCGGGACCTCGCAGGGGGTGTCGGTGAGCCCGACGGCCGTCGTGAACGGAACCACGAGCGTCACTGTCGCTGACGGCCGGCGACCCAGACGCGTGAACCACTCGCTGCCGGAACGGCATCCGTCATCATCAGCGCCAGTCGCGCCAGTCGCGCCGGTCGCGCCGGTCGCGCCGGGCATCGACGGGTCGGTGCCGGCGGAGGTAGGCCAGCCGAACATCAGGGTGTCGGTGATGACGTCGGCGCGCAGCGAGTCGAGATCGCGCGGGTCGCCCTGGGCCCGAGCGGCCCGGGCGACGGCATCGGCTCGCTCCATCGCGGCGATGATCTTGTCGGCGTCGTTGACGACGGTGAGCACGCCGAGGCCCTCGTGGTCGATCTGCGCGTGGGCGCCTCGACGACGTCGGGCGGCGCGTCGCCGCTCGCCGGCCTCGCGGTCGGCGGCCAGGCACGCGCGCGTGAGCCGTTGGCGGAAGAGGCTGGGGGAGGGTGGAGCGCCGTCCTTGGACCGGAGCACGGAGTCGACGATGCCCGGCCCGCACTCAGGCGGTAGTGGGGCGATCTCAGCCTGGATCGTGCACGCACGGTAGAGCGTGAGCGCGCCGTGCTGCAGGCGACCGCGGAGGGCGGCAGCCCCAGGAGTGCTGGCGGTGGCCAGGTCGAGCCGACCCCGCACCTCGTGGGTGCCGAGCCCGGTGGCCGTGCACACCTCCAGCGCGGTCAGCTGGTCGGCGTCGATCCAGCCCGCAGGAAGCGGCCGGTCGAGGTCGGCGAAGCGTGCCAGCTCGTCCGCCTCGATCGTCGAGCGAAGCCGAGCCAGGGCCTCGAGGGCGACCGCATCCAGCACCGCCTTGCAGCGTTCGACGGACTCGACGACCCTGAGGTCCGCGTCGGCCAGCGCCTCGAGCTCCGTCCGCGCCTCGTCGTCCTGCGCCGTCGTGAGATCGTCGGCGACGGCCTCGACCAGCTCGCCGACGAGCGCCGGCAGGACCTGCGTGAGCACCGCCTCGGCCACGTGCTTGCGCAGCGTGCGCTCGAGACGTGGCAGGTCGCGCTGCCGGATGGGCACTCGGGTCGCGACCCTCGATCGATAGAGGGTCGCGAGACGGTCGAGGTCGACGACGGCGTCGGAAGCCTGGGCAAGGTCGGTCGAGGAATGACTCCTGACTGCCGCTGCGCCGTCCATACCCCAGTAGAACACCTGTTCTGCATATCTGCTTGGGTGAAGTAGGATCTGTGGATGACCGCGAATCCGGTTCGGGGAGTGGACTACCCGTCCACCTACCAGCAGCTGCTGGAGTGGTTCCCGGACAACCAGTCCTGCCTGGACTACCTGGCCGGACTGCGCTGGCCCGACGGGTTCGTGTGCCCGAAGTGCGAAGCCACTGAGTTCTGGCGCACCGGTGCCGGGCTGTGGATGATGTGCCGGGCC
>NZ_JBFUEN010000022.1:0-72074 GCF_056403915.1 Terrabacter sp. P2_E3 | reverse complement strand
CTCCGAGGTGGAGCGGGGGCTCAAGGAGCCGTCGTCCGAGGTGCTCGAGGCGGTCTGCGTCGCCCTCGGCTCCAGCATCACCGGCCTCGTCGGCGCTGCCCACCGCGAGCTGCGCGACCTCACGTCCGAGGGCACCGGAGGTCGCGTCCTCGACCTCACCTCGCGCGTCGGGACGAGCATCGCGACCCCCTCGGACGCAGCGACGGGAGCCGGATCAGTCGATGAGGCTGCCCCACGTGTTGTTGCCCACGACCCCGTCGACGACCAGACCGGTCTTGGTCTGGTAGGCGCGCACCGCCGAGTACGTTCCCGGGCCGAACGACCCGTCCACGGTCAACGAGTAGCCGGCGTCGACGAGCTCACGCTGCAGGCCCTTGACGGCCTCCCCGCTCGCGCCCTGGCGCAGCACGGGCAGCAGCGAGTACCACGTGTTGTTGCCGACGACGCCGTCGACGGACAGCCCGTGCGCGGACTGGTAGCTGCGCACGGCGGAATCCGTTGCGGGGCCGAAGGACCCGTCGGCGGAAACGCTGCGGCCCGACGCCCTGAGCATGTACTGCAGCGTGCGCACGGCCGCCCCGCTGCTGCCGCTGCGCAGCACCGGCAGGCTCGTCTCCGTGGTGCCGCCGCCCGTGCCACCGCTGCCGTACTTCGACAGCACGTCGTTGGCGTACGCGATGCGCTGGGTCGTCGCGCACGTGCCGCAGCGCTCGAACTTCTGCATGAAGACGGTCGTGGCCGTGCTGACCGACGTCGCCGCCCTGAGGTCGGCGAGACCGTACGAGGAGAACGTCGACAGCTCGTACCACGTGAAGTCGAGCTGGGCCGCGAGCGCGTAGCGGCTGCGCCCGCTGAGGCCGGCGTACCAGACCATGTTGTCGCGGGAGTCGGTGTCCCAGCGCCCGCCCTCGCTCCACTGGGCGATGCCCATGCCGGGGCCACCCGGCTGGTTGGCGTAGGGGTTGATCGGGCTGCCCGACTCCTGGATGAGGTTGCCGACGATGCCGGCGGACTGGCGTTCGGTCAGGCCCTTGGACACGAAGTAGTCGAAGGCGATCTCGTCGTTCGAGGCGGCCAGGGCGCTCGGCGCCGCGACGACGCCGAGCACGGCGACCGCTGCCGCGGCGAGGAGCCCCGCGAGGCCCCTGCGGGTGGTGCTGGTCTTCATCTGATCCTCCGATCTACGCGAGCAGCCTGCTCCACGTGTTGGGGCCCACGACCGCATCGGCGTCGAGGGCGTGGGCGGTCTGGAAGGACTTCACGGCCGAGACGGTGCCCGGGCCGAACGCGCCGTCGACCGTGACGGCATACCCCTGCGCGGTGAGCGCGGTCTGGACCCCGCGCACCGCGTCGGAGGTCTGGCCCTGGCTGCACGTGACCGCCAGGGGCGCCTCCCACGTCGCGCGGCCGATGACGCCGTCGGCGGTCAGGCCCGTGGACTGCTGGAAGGACACGACCACCGCCCTGGTGCCCGAGCCGAAGGCGCCGTCGACCGTGACGGCGCGGCCCGAGTGGCGCAGCAGGTACTGCGCGGTCGTGAGCCGGAACCCGCTGTTGCCCTGCTGCAGCGTCGGCCACGTGCGTGTCGGCGCCGGCGGCGGGTTGCTCGTGCCGAGCCGGGCCGCCACCTCGGAGCGCAGCTGGGGGAGCTTGGCGTAGAAGGCGTCTCCCGGGCACTCGGTGTCGAGGAAGTCGCGGTGCCCGTAGATGTCCTCCGGCCCCAGGCCGTACGCCTGGCACAGGTAGGCGCAGAGCGTGACGAGCGCGTTCCACTGTGCCGCCGTCGGCAGGGCCGTCGTGTAGGTGCCCTCGTTCTCGATGCCGATCGACGTCGAGTTCTGCCCCGTGCAGTGGGCGCCGAGGGGGAAGACGGTGCTCGCCCCCGACCCCAGCCCCTCGATCGACCGGTGGCGACCCTCCATGGCGTAGCCGCCGCGGCTGATCGTGAACTGCTGCCCCGAGTCGATCCAGCCCCGGGCGAAGTGCCACTGCTGGATGTTGCGGGCGAGGGAGTATGCCGCCGACTGGGAGTAGTCGGTCGTGTTCGCCGAGGCCGTGTGGTGGACGAGGATCTTCTGCGGTGGCCCGGTCATGCTCACCGTGCCCGTCGCCGGCTGGGCGCCCCACGTCGCGCACGACGCGATCGTCGGGCGGGCGACGGCCGTGACGGCCGCGTTCGAGGGAGCCGCCTTGGCGACCCCGAGGGCTCCCGCCGCGCCGACGCCGAGGGCGCCGACGAGGAGGGAGCGACGACCCAGGGCGGGAGCGGGGTTCACCGTCACCAGCCCGCGCACGCGTCGGCGTCCCAGGCGATGCTCGTCCGGATGTCGACGTGGGCGTGGTCGTCGTGCGCCGGGTAGCCCGGTCCGAAGATGCCACCGAAGCCGGCGTAGCGCGCCTGCTTGGCGATGCTGCAGATCGAGGTCGCGCTGTCGCCGGGGACGAGGTCGAGGGCGCCGCCGCTCAGGTGCACGCTGTTGCTCGCGCCGCCGACGGAGGCGTTGCACGCCGAGTCGCGGTAGCCCGATGTCACCTTGAGTGGGTGGTCGCCGAGCTGGTGGCGCAGCGCCTCGGCCCGCCACAGGGCGCGCTTCATGTTCTCCTTGTTGGCCGCTGTGCCGGTGAACCCCCGGCCGCAGTTGTCGCTCGCCTCGGCGTAGGTGAAGTGGAGCGGCGTGCAGTCCGGGTCCTGCAGGGCGTAGATCTTCGAGAAGGTCGCGGGGCCGGCGATGCCGTCCGCGGTGAGGCCGTATGCCTTCTGGAAGTTGGCGACGGCCGTCTTGGTCTGTGCCCCGAAGGAGCCGTCGATGCCCATGACCTGGCCGCGCGGCACCCAGCCGGCGACGCGGATCTGCAGCTGCGTGACGTCGGCTCCCGAGGTGCCGGAGCTGAGGGTGCGGGGCCACGAGTAGCACTCGTCGGCATGGGCGGCCGGGGCCGTGGCGGTCACCGTGGCCGTCGCAACACCGAGGCCTCCGAGAGCGAGGGCGACGGCGGCGATGACATGGGTCAGTCGGTTCCTGCGCATGCGATGTCCCTTTCGTGAGTTGCCTGTTCCTGCACGTCGAGACTGGCGGAGGCGCGCGGCAGGCGCGCGCCGAGAGCATGGGGAGCACTCCCCATCGCGCCGGACCATGCCCCTCGACGTCGTCCCTCAACCTCGTCGCCGGACTCGTCGGCCTCGATCGCCCTGCGCGAGCGCGACGGATCAGCGAGCGTCTCGGCGGCACCCGACGCGCGGGGTCGCGATGGCCGCAGTCGACCTCGGCGTCATGCTCCGCGACACCGGCGAGCTCGCCGAGGCACGCACCCATCTCGAGCGGAGCGTCGCCATCTTCCACGACATCGCCGACCGGGCCGGGCTGACCGAGGCCCTGGAGGAGCCTGGGTCGCCGCGCGGAGGCCGAGCAGCACTGGCACGCGGCGCTGCGGATCCACGTGCGGCGTGGTGAGCGGCGTCGCCGGCGCTCGCGACGTACTCGCCGGCAATCCACACGATGCTGCCGTCGACCGCGGCGGCGCCGTAGTCACCCCACCGGGTGCGCGGCGGGTTGCCCTCCTGGGCCTTGCAGTCGACACCCAGCACTCTGGCACCCACCCGCTGCGCCTGTCCACGAAGATCGCCCGGTCCACCTCATCCCCCGACGGGCACCACCTCCGTGGCCCGCTCGATGACGTGGTCGACGATGCCGAACTCCACGGCCTGCTGGGCCGTCAGCACCTTGTCCCGGTCGGTGTCGAGGCGGAGCTGGTCGACCGACCGGCCGGTGTGGTGGCTCAGCACCTCCTCGACCTGCGCGCGCACCCGCAGGAGCTCGTCGGCCTGCAGCGCGAGGTCGCTCACCGTCCCCTGTCCGCCCGCGGACGGCTGGTGCAACAGGACCCTCGAGTGACGCAGGGCGAAGCGGCGTCCCGGCTCCCCCGCCGCCAGGAGCACCGCGGCGGCGGAGGCCGCCTGCCCGAGGCAGTACGTCGCGACCGGGGCCTGGACGAGCTGCATCGTGTCGTAGACGGCCATGAGCGCCGTGAACGAGCCGCCCGGGCTGTTGACGTAGAGCGACACCTCCCGGTCGGGAGCGACGTAGGAGAGGTGGAGCAGCTGGGCCATGACGACGTTGGCGACGCCGTCGTCGATCTCGGTGCCGACGAAGATGATCCGTTCCTGGAGCAGCCGGCTGTAGATGTCGAAGCTGCGCTCCCCCGCCGGGGTGCGCTCGATGACGTACGGGATCGTGTAGCTGCTCACCGCAGTCCCACCTTCCGCTCGGCACCGCCGGGGCGGACGTCCGCGAGGGAGCTGACGACATGGTCGACGATGCCGTATGCCGCCGCCTCCTCCGCACTGAACCAGCGGTCGCGCTCGCTGTCGCGGGTGATCTGCTCGACGGTCTGTCCCGTGTGCTCGGCCTGCAGCTCGTTGACCCGGCGCTTGACCGCCTTGAGGTTGGCGGCCTGGACCTCGACGTCGGCGGCCGTCCCCTGGATGCCCGCGGACGGCTGGTGCATCATGATCCGCGCGTTGGGCAGGGCGAAGCGCTTGCCGGGCGTGCCCGCGCCGAGGATGAACTGGCCCATCGAGGCCGCGAATCCCACTGCGAGAGTGGAGACGTCGTTGGGGATGAGCCGCATCGTGTCGTAGATGGCCAGGCCCGCGGTGACGGAACCGCCGGGACTGTTGACGTAGAGGCTGATGTCGGCGCGCGGGTCGCGGGCCGAGAGCAGGAGCAGCTGGGCCGTGATCCGGTTGGCGATGGGGTCGTCGACCTCGGCCCCGAGGACGATGATCCGCTGGTGGAGCAGCTGCATCGACAGCTGGTCGTCCAGCGGCGAGGGCGTGAGTGGTTCGGTCATGCTCCCAGCGTGGCCCGGCCGCCCTCCCATGGGAGTCCCGCTCTGCCACGGGCAGATTCGCCGACAGCGTATGCCGCCCTCCCGATATCCGTTGGCGCGCGCCGTCCCCGGGCACCACGATGGGCGGCATGGCCGGAAAGACGTATCCCGACATGTGGGTCGACCCCGAGGACGACCCGCGGTCGCAGGAGTCACTCCTCGGGGACGAGCGCACGACCCTGCTCGACTACCTCGTGAACTACCGCCTCACGCTGGAGCTGAAGTGCTCCGGTCTGACGGCCGAGCAGCTCGCGACCCGTTCAGTGCCGCCGTCGACGATGTCGCTGCTCGGACTCGTGCGCCACCTCGCCCAGGTCGAGCAGACGTGGTGGCGGCGCGTCATGGCCGGGGAGGACACGCCCTACCTCTATCGCCGGGCCGACGACCGCGACGCCGACTTCACCGGTGCCGTCGGCGAGGACGCCGTCGTCGCGGAGGCCTGGGCTCGCTGGCGCGAGGAGACGGCCAACGGCGACGCCTTCGTGGCCGCCGCAGAGTCGCTCGACCTCATCAGCCTCGACCCGACGAACCCGATCAACCTGCGCGAGGTCCTCGTCCACCTGATCGAGGAGTACGCCCGTCACTGCGGTCACGCGGACCTGCTCCGCGAATGCGTCGACGGAGCCACCGGCCAGTGACGCGGTAGATGACATGATCTGACGCATGGATGCCGACGTCGTCGTCGTAGGAGCCGGCCTGGCCGGACTCGTCGCCACCGCCGAGCTCGCGGACCGCGGCAAGAGGGTCGTGCTCGTCGACCAGGAGGGCGAGCAGTCGCTGGGCGGTCAGGCCTTCTGGAGCTTCGGCGGGCTCTTCCTCGTCGACAGCCCCGAGCAGCGGCGGATGGGGATCAAGGACGGCCTCGAGCTCGCGACGCAGGACTGGATGGGTTCGGCCCAGTTCGACCGGGACGAGGACTTCTGGCCGCGCAAGTGGGCGGAGGCATACCTCCACTTCGCCGCCGGCGAGAAGCGCTCGTGGCTCCACGAGCAGGGCCACCGGCTCTTCCCCGTCGTCGGCTGGGCCGAGCGCGGTGACGGCCGGGCCGACGGCCACGGCAACTCCGTGCCGCGCTTCCACATCACGTGGGGCACCGGCCCGGGTCTCGTCGAGCCGTTCGAGCGACGGGTCCGGGCAGCCGTGGCGAGCGGGCGGGTCACCTTCGCCTTCCGTCACCGCGTCGACGAGCTCGTCGAGACGGCTGGCACGGTCACCGGCGTACGCGGTCGCCTCCTCGCGCCCGACGGCGTCGACCGGGGTCGGCCGAGCAGCCGCGAGGAGGTCGGCGACTTCGAGATCACGGCCCAGGCCGTCATCGTGACGAGCGGCGGCATCGGCGGCGACCACGACCTCGTGCGCCGCGCCTGGCCCGAGCGGCTCGGCTCGCCGCCGGCCCGGATGGTGGCCGGCGTCCCCGCGCACGTCGACGGCCGGATGCTCGGCATCACGCAGTCCGCCGGCGGCAACATCATCAACCCCGACCGGATGTGGCACTACACCGAGGGCCTGCGCAACTGGGACCCCGTGTGGGACAACCACGGCATCCGCATCCTGCCCGGTCCCTCGTCGCTGTGGCTCGACGCCCGCGGACGGCGCTTCCCGGCGCCCTACTTCCCCGGCTTCGACACCCTCGGCACCCTGGGCCACATCATGCGGAGCGGGCACGACTACTCGTGGTTCGTGCTGACCCAGCGCATCATCGAGAAGGAGTTCGCCCTCTCCGGATCCGAGCAGAACCCCGACCTCACGGGCAAGGACGTCAAGCAGGTGCTCGGGCGAGCCCGCAAGGGTGCACCCGCCCCCGTGGAGGCGTTCAAGCGGAACGGCGAGGACTTCGTCGTGGCCGACACGCTCGACGAGCTCGTCCGAGGCATGAACGCCCTCACCGGCGACGACCTCATCGACGTCGAGTCACTGCGGCGCACGATCGTCGCGCGTGACAACGAGATGGACAACGACTTCACCAAGGACGCCCAGGTCACCGCGATCCGCGGGGCGCGGAACTACCGTGGCGACAGGCTGATCCGCGTCGCGACACCGCACAAGCTGCTCGACCCGAAGGCGGGTCCGCTCATCGCGGTGCGTCTCAACATCCTGACCCGCAAGACGCTCGGTGGACTCGAGACCGACCTCGCCGGCCGGGTGCTTCGCGCCGGCGGCGAGCCGCTGGCCGGGGTGTATGCCGCGGGCGAGGTGAGCGGCTTCGGCGGCGGGGGCATGCACGGCTACAACTCCCTCGAGGGGACCTTCCTCGGCGGCTGCCTCTTCAGCGGCCGCACCGCCGGTCGGTCGGTGGCCGCCGCACTCTGACCGAGCGGTCCGCTCGCGGCGAGGAGGACGACGAGTCCCAGCGTCGCGAAGGCCGCACCCACCCAGAGCGGGGACGTCCAGCCGAGGCCGGCACTGATGGCGAGGCCGGAGACCCAGACGCCGAGGAAGTTGCCGACGTTGAACGCGGCGATGTTGGCGGAGGACGCGAGCGTCGACGACCGTGTCGCGTGGGTGAGGACCCGCATCTGCAGTCCCGGCACCGTCGCGAAGCCGAAGAAGCCCATCGCGAGCAGCATCGCCGCCGAGCCGAGCATGCTGCCCGACAGCAGCGCGAACGCGACGAGCGACACCGCGAGGGCGAGCGTCAGCACGACCAGCGTGCGGGTCAGGGTGCGGTCGGCCCAGCGACCACCGAGCAGGTTGCCCGCGAAGAGGCCGACACCGAAGAGGACGAGCAGCCACGGCACCGCCGACTCGTCGAAGCCGGTCACCCTGGTCAGCAGCGGCTCGACGTACATGAAGGCGCCGAACATGCCGCCGAAGACGAGGACGGTCATGGCGAGCGAGAACCACACCTGGCGGTTCCGGAACGCCTCGAGCTCGGAGCGCAGTGAGGTCTGCCGTCCGTCGGACGCGCCGGTGTCCGGCACGAGCAGCGCGATGCCGGCGGCCGCGACGACCCCGACGAGGGCGATGAGGGCGAAGGTCGCCCGCCAGCCCCACTGCTGCCCGACGAACGTCCCGAGCGGCACCCCGAGGACGTTGGCGAGGGTGAGCCCACCGAACATGACGGAGATGGCTCCGGCGCGACGGTCGGCCGGGACGAGCGACGCCGCGAGGACCGACCCGATGCCGAAGAAGGCGCCGTGCGCGAGCG
The DNA here is from genome assembly GCF_056403915.1 of Terrabacter sp. P2_E3. Lineage (NCBI taxonomy): Bacteria > Bacillati > Actinomycetota > Actinomycetes > Micrococcales > Intrasporangiaceae > Terrabacter > Terrabacter sp. P2_E3. Next base: position 64,036 of record NZ_JBFUEN010000022.1, on the reverse strand, counting down.
CCGCGACGACGCGACCGGCGAGCAGCATCCCGTAGCCCGTGGCGACGGCCGAGAGGGCGTTGCCGACGACGAAGAGCACCATGAGGGCGAGCAGGGCGCGCTTGGGCCGCCAGGCACCGAGGACCGGCGTCAGGCCGAGGGCACCGACGACGACCGCGAGGGCATAGCCGCTGATGAGGTAGCCGGCGATGGGGATGCTCACCCCCATGTCGGTGGCGACCGTGCTGATGAGGCCGGCGATGACGAACTCCGTCAGGCCGATGCCGAAACCTCCGAGGGCGAGGGCGATGAGACCGAGTGGCATGGGTTTCCGTGTCCTTCCGAACAGGATGCGGGCGCCGAACCGGGCCTCTCTACCCTCGCCGGTATGCCGCGTGTGCAACTACTTGACCGCGGCGACGTTAGTTGCACACGCGGCATATTGCAAACGCGCGATATGATGGTGCGCATGGGTATCGAGGACTCCGCCGTCGAGGTGCGCGCCTCCGGGTGGCGCACCCTCGCCGCACTGCACGGCCACATCGACGGCGCCCTCGAGCGCGAGCTCGTGCGCCGGCACGAGCTGTCCGTCGTCGAGTTCACCGTGCTCGACGCCCTCTCGCGCCAGGACGGCTGGCACATGCGGATGAGCCAGCTCGCCCGCGCCGCCGCCCTGTCGTCGTCGGCGACGACCCGTCTCGTCAACCGGCTCGAGGACCGCGGCCTGCTGACCCGGGTGCTCTGCGCCGACGACCGGCGCGGCATCTACACCGAGCTCACCGAGGCCGGCTGGGCGCTCTACCGCGAGGCCGCGCCGACGCACGACGCGGTGCTCGAGGAGTCGCTCCAGAGCGCAGGCGAGCTGCCCGAGCTCGCGCCACTCGTCGAGTTCCTGCATTCGCCCTCGGGCTGGCGCGGTGGCTCACGCCGCGCCGCCCAGGCCGCCCGGGTCTGAACCGAGCTCAGTCGGTCTGGGGCCGCTCGCGCTCTTGGTCCGCGTCGTCGCCCGCGTCGTCGCCCGCGTCGTCGCCCGCGTCGTCGCCCGCGGCGTCGTCCGCGCCGTGGTCCGGACGGTCCGTCGCGGCGTACCTCGGGACGTAGCGCTGCCCGAGGAGGCGACGCCACGCCGGCGGGCCGGACGCCACCGAGCGCACGAGCAGCCGGTGAGCCAGCGGTGCCAGCGCCCACGTGCCGAACCAGACGACGAGCACCCCGACCGTGAGGCCGGCGACGACGTCGTGCCAGTAGTGCGCGCCGGTGAGGACGCGCGAGGCCCCGACCGCCAGGGCGAGCGGGACGACGAGCCGCCACCACACCGGCGCCATGACGACCACGGCGGTGGCGAGGGCGCCGGCGATCGTCGCATGGTTGCTCGGCCACGACCAGTCGCCGGCGGCGGGGCAGGACGCGACGGTCCGCACCGAGAGCGTCCGGCACGGCCGCTCCTCGTGCACGAACCCCTTGACGACCTCGCTCAGGACGTAGGCCGCCACCGTCGACACCGCGGCCACCACCGCGACCGCGAGGTGCTTGAGCCCTCGTGAGCGGGCCCGCCACGTGAGCACGACGGCGACACCGGCGAGGACGACGATCCCGAGCTCGCCGACCACCTCGAAGACACCACCGACGACCGACGGCAGGGCCACCGCCCCGGATGCCGTCGCACGGTAGGCGGCGTCGCGCACGACGAAGAGCAGTGCGACGACGACCACGACGACCGCGGCCGTCGACAGGACCCCGGTGGCCGGCTCGCCGCCGAACCGCCGCCGGACGTCCATCGCGCTGTCATCTCGAGAAGGCATGCGGACGACCGTAGGCGACGAAGATGAGAGCGACCGACGCTCAGAGACGACCGCGCACCGGGGTGCGCTCGACCGGGTCGCCACCCTCGGGCATGACCATCTCGGCCCGGACGCCGAGCAACCGCACCTCACGCCCGGGGTCGAGCGACGCGGTGAGGGCGACGGCGGCCGCGACGACGTCGGCGCGGTCGCTCGTCGGCGCCGGCAGCTTGCGGGCCTTGGTCTGCGTGAAGAACGGGGCGTAGCGCACCTTGAGCGTGACCCGGAAGACCGGGCGCCCCTCCTTGACGGTGTCGTCGAAGACCAGGGAGGCGAGGTCACGCACGGCGTCGCGCACCTCGTCGGGGGTCGTGAGGTTGCTCTGGTAGGTGGTCTCGCGGCTGTGCCCGCGGGCGATCCACGGGGAGTCGTCGACGACGGCGGACCCGATGCCGCGGCCCAGCTGGGAGTACCAGACGCCCATGCGCGGACCGAACTCGCCGACGAGGACGGCCTCGTCGGCATCGGCCAGCTCGCGGACGGTGTGGATGCCGTGACCGGACAGGCGCTTGGACACCTTTGACCCGACGCCCCACAGGTCGATCGTGGGTCGGTCGCCCATGACCTCGAACCACGTCTCGCGGGTCAGTCGGAAGACGCCGCGGGGCTTGCCGAAGCCGGTCGCGATCTTGGCGCGCACCTTGTTGTCACCGATGCCGACCGAGCAGTGGAGCGCCGTCGCGTCGAGCACGGCGGCACGCGCCCGCTCGGCGAAACCCTCCGGGTCTTCGGTCTCGACCCCGAGGAACGCCTCGTCCCACCCGAGCACCTCGACGACGACGCCGAGGCCGCGCAGGGTGTCCATGACGTGCTCGGACGCCTCGGTGTAGGCCGGGGCGTCGACGGGCAGGATCACCGCGTCGGGCACCTTGCGCGCGGCGAGCCGGAGCGGCATACCGGACCCGACACCGAACTCACGGGCCTCGTAGCTCGCCGTGGACACGACGGCCCGCTCGGTGGGGTCGCCGCGACCCCCGACGATGACCGGCCGCCCGGCGAGCTCGGGCCGGCGCAGCACCTCGACCGCCGCGATGAACTGGTCGAGGTCGACGTGCAGCACCCAGTGGGCGGGGCCCGTGCTCATCCCGCCATTGTGCCCGGAGGGTGTGACGGTGCGGTCAGCTGCGCGGCGAGCGGTCGCGCCGGTCCGGACGGTGGGAGCGGTCGCCCACGGGCTTGCCGCCCCGGAAGGTGTAGACAGCCGGCCCGTCTGACGAGCTCTGGTCCGGCTCGAAGGCGTCGGGCACGGCACCCGCCGACTCGCCCTGCGTGCGCCCGAGCTCGTCCTGCGGCTCGTCCACGAAGCGGGGCTCGGGCCCGGCTGCGGCGTCCTGCTCACGCGCCGCCAGCATGACACCGTGGAAGAGCATGGCGGCCGCGAGGGCGGTCAGGGCGAAGGCCGACACGGCGAGCGCCAACCCGGTGTGCGCGCCACCGATCGAGGAACGGAGCAGGTGCAGGCCGCCGGCGACCGCCCCCACGACCGCGGCGCCGACGAACCAGATGATCGTGGCCCGGGTCATTGAATTCCCCACGAGGTCACTGTGGCACAGGTCCGAGGCGCTCGAGAGCACCTCGATCGCGTCCGGGGACCGTGGCGCGAGGGCATACCCCCTGGGGCACGTCCCGGCGTCGACCGGTCAGCGGACCGGGAGGGCCGCGACGTCCCGGAGCGTGGCCGTGTGGGCACGCGTCCCGGGGGTCGTCGAGAAGCCGGTGACCGACGTCGTCGCCGCACCCGACCCGCCGATGCCGGCATCGGAGAGCTTGGGCTGCGGATTGGCGTTCGCCGTGCCGTCCGACGCCTTGCCGTTGGTGTTCTTGGCGCCGTTGTCCTTGCCGCCGTTGTTCTTCGACCCCGTGTTCTTCGACCCCTTGTTCTTGGCGTCCTTGGCCGTCGTGTCCTTGGAGGCCTTCGACATCTTGGGGTCCTTCGGGCTCTTCGGGGCCTTGTCGCTCTTGCCGCTCTTGCCGTCGGCGGGCGCGACCGCCGACGGGCTCAGCGCGTCGGGCTTGAGGGTGAGAGCCTCGCCACCGGTCGACGAGCCCGACGCCAGGGCCGACGCGTCGGCCCGAGGCGTGGCAGCGGGGGTGACGTCGGAGACCGGGACGACCGGCTCGTCCGACTCAGCCGACTCGGCCGACTCGGCCGGCTCAGCGGGAACGGTGGGCAACCCAGGCGTCGGCCCGGCCGCAGCAGCGGCGGACTCGGTCGAGCGGATGGCACGCGGGGTCGGCGCCATGGACGCGACCGACGTCGCGGACGGCGTCCGGGGAACGGCGGCATCCGCCGCGTGGGTGTCGGTGACGCGGTCGGAGCTGACCGGCACGGGCGCGCTCGGCAGGACCTCGACACCGGGGCGACGGTCGTGCGTCGCGACCGAACCCAGGATGAGGGCGGTGACGGCCGCTCCGAGGAGCAGCCCGGCCCCACGCTGGCCACCGACCCGCGACAGCGAGAGGTGGCCACGAACGAGCGCCGCGCTCGCCGCGAGCAGGGTCGAGACGCCGATGACGATGAGGCCGCCGGTCAGGCCGCCGACGAGGCAGCTGAAGAGGACGAGGGCACCGAGGACCGCGAAGCCCGCGACCGCGCCCTCCGGGACCCGTCGCGCCGGACGGTCGGCGAGCAGGTCGACCCGCTCGTGGTCGACGAGGGCGCTCGGGCGGGTCGGCAGCGTGAACGAGGCATCCTCGAGAACCGCCAAATAGGGCATTTCGGACTTCACGTCCACAGTGTCGTCGATCCGGGGCCTCGTGTGCGAGTTCGACTCGTCATCGATCGGTCCGGAGTCGACAGTTCCGGCGCGTCCCGGACGTGCGGTCGAGCCGGCGGCGGCCCAGAGCTGCCACCCGCGGGGCGGCACGGGCCAGGACGGGTCGGGGAGCCAGCGCTCGTGGTCGCCGTCGGAGAGCGGCCGCGTGCCGTGGCGCAACGGATCGCCGTGCGTGGGCGTCATGCTCGTCGTCACCAGACTCACTACTCCTGCGATTCGCGGGGCCCGTTCGGGGGGCCTACGCGAGAACAGTACGTCGTAAAGTCACGTTTTGTACCGCAAATAGTAAAAGACGGGCAAAGTTCTCCTTTACCCAGTGCCGCCAGTGCCCCCAGTGCCCGTCGCCGGCCGAACCGGATGCAGCGCGCCGGCGAGCCACGCCGGCGTCTGGTCGGCGAAGTGCGGGTCGCTGGCGTCTCCGCTCGCGCCGAAGGGCACGACCCAGCGGCTCGCCTCGCGGTCGGCGAGGTCCCAGACGTAGCGCGCCACCGGTCCGCCGTAGCAGTGGTCCGTCACCCCGGGCGCGCTCGCCGCCGCGAGGACGCAGCCCTTGTCGCCACCGACGGGGTCGCGCGGGACGTGGGGCGCACGCCCGGTCGCGTCGAGCGCGTGGACCGGGTCGAGCCAGTGTCGCTCGCCCCACGTCGTCAGCGAGTCACGGTGCGCCGCGACGTGTTCGAGCGCCACGCGTACGCCCTCGCCCACCTCGATGCCGTGGGCCGGACCGAGGTGCGCCATCGAGTGCCAGCCCACCCCGATCTGCGTCACGACGTCGGTCCACGCGGCGAAGATGCGGGAGTGGCCGCTCGGCTCGTGCAGCGCGGAGAGGACCGGGTGCTCGGAGAACCACCGCACGAGCGCCGTGCGCCAGGCGGCGAAGAGCGCGGCACCGCGGCTACCGGTGTCGCTGTGCCCGTCCCAGGCGAGCAGCTCGGACCGCACGGCGGCGGCGGCCCCCGTGACCTCGGCCGCCGCGACGAGCTCGCGCATGAGGTCGGCCTGTCCGTTGCGGGTGTCGACGTGGATCGCCGCGCAGTCGTCGACGGTCAGCTGCTCCCCCGACTCGACGAGCTCGCGGATGCGACCGGCCCGGAAGGGCGTGGCGTACTCCACCCCGAGCCCGCCGCCGCTGGCCCGGTCGTTGGCGCTGACCATGACGTCGTCGACGTCGCTGCCGGGCCCCCGCCGGTAGCCGTGCCAGACGTGCCGGGGGTCCCACGCCGGGACGGGCAGCACCGCCCCGATCTCGTCGCGCTCGGGCACGCGACCGACGACGAGGTGACGGACGCGACCCGTGTCGTCGGCGACGAGCGCACTGTTGACCGGCTCGACCCAGCGCGACAGGGCCTCCTCGACGTCGGCGACCGTCCGCGCCCGAAGAAGGGGCAGGAGGGCGCCGAAGCCGAGGTCCTCCTCGACGTGGGTCGGCGTGCGCAGGCTGTGGGGGGCCGGGTGGGCCCGGCGCGGCTGGACGCTCTCGTCGGTCCACTGCGGCGGCGCCTCGGCCTCGGCGACGAGCCGCTCGATCTCGGCCTCGAGGCCGGTGACGACCGGCCCGCGCGAGGTGACGACGACGGGCACGGTCACGTCAGCCTCGCCGCGCACCCTCAGCGTCTCGGTCGAGGCGCGCACCGGCTCCCACCCGTCGATGCCGCGCGCCTTGAGCAGCGGCGATCCGTCGGGCCCGTGGCCGACGTGAGCGAGGGACTCGAGCGTCAGGTCCTGGTAGTCGGCCATGGCGTTCGTGATGCCCCACGCGACGGTGCCCGTGTGGGCGAAGTGCTGCACGCCGGGCACCCCCGGGAAGGTGAAGCCGACGACGTCGAACTCGGGGCAGGCCAGGCCGACCTGCTGGTAGCAGCCGGGCAGCTCGATCGTGCGGTGCGGGTCACCCGCGACGAGGGGCAGCCCGCTCGCCGTGCGCTCCCCGCCGATGACCCACGCGTTGCTCCCCGAGGCCTCGGCCCGCTCGACCCCCTCGGCGTGGAACAGGGCGAGGGCCTCGGCGCCGAGGCGGTCGGCGACGTGCGCGTTGAAGAGCTTGGCCGGGAAGGTCCCGAAGAGCAGGTGGATGCCCCAGAAGATGCCGAGCGGCGTCCACGGCTCCCACGGACGCGGCGCGGCGGCATACGACTGGAGCCCGAGCAGCGCGACCTCGGGCGTGCCCGCGAGCCCCTCGGCGAGGGTCTCGTTGACGCCGTCCACGTAGGCCGTCAGCCACGTCCGCGTCTCGCGGTCGAGCCGCTCGAAGCAGCGCCGCACCGTCGGCTCGAGCAGCACCTGCCGGGCGAACCGGTCCCAGGGCAGCCCGTGGGCGCCGACGTACTCGGCCGTCCGTCCTTCCATCCGCCAGCGGTGGTGCTCGATCTGCCACGCGCGGTCGAGGGCGGTGATGCGCCCCTGGAGGCGGGCCAGCTCCATCACGTCGCCGGCGCGCAGGTGCGGGACACCCACGGCGTCACGTCGCACCTCGGCGGACATCGGAGCGCGGGGCACGGCGGATCTCCTTCGATCTGCGGGCATGTCGGACGGGAGGGCGGTGGGTCCCGGTCAGTCGTCGCGCGAGAACTTGTTCTCGATCTCGCGGAGGAAGGCGTCGGAGATCCGGCGGTACTTCTGGAGGGTCAGCGTGATGGGGGCACCGACCTCCAGGCCGAGGACGCTGCGCGCCGGGTCGAGCCGGATCTGCGGGTCGGCCATCACGGTGCCGCCGTTCTCCATGAGCGAGCGCACGAGCACCCGCACCTCGTTGAGCGCGTTGCCGTCCTCGCCCTCGACGCCGCGCAGGCGGTGGACGAAGTAGCCGTCGAGGACGATGAGCATGTTGTTGAAGTACTCGTACTCGAGCGACTCGAGCGCGCCCTCGAGGTGGGAGACGTCGGCGTCGCCGTGGTCGCGTGCGGCCTGCGCCACCTCGTGGAACATCACGACCTGGGTCTCGACCCGCGACCGGCAGGCGTCGATGTAGTCCTGCTCGTAGTCCTTCACTCCCAGCATGGGGCCAGCCTAGCGAGCAGCGCGCCACTAGGTTTGGGTCATGGCAGCGCGGGAACGGAACGTGCTCGGCGGCGAGCTCGAGGCCTGCGGCACCGACCCGGTGACCGGCTTCTACCGCGACGGCTACTGCACGACCGGGCCCGAGGACCGTGGCAGCCACACCGTCTGCGTCGTCGTCACGACCGAGTTCCTCGAGCACCAGCGCAGCGTCGGCAACGACCTCGTGACGCCCCGTCCTGAGTGGCGCTTCCCCGGCCTGACGCCGGGCGACCGGTGGTGCGTCGTCGCGAGCCGCTGGCTCGAGGCCCACCAGGACGGGGCCGCCGCGCCGGTCTTCCTCGCCGCCACGCACGAGCGCGCGCTCGAGATCGTGCCGCTCCAGCTGCTCCAGTCGTATGCCGCCGACATCCCGGACGACCCCAGCTCGCTGCTCTGACGGCGCGTTTCACCGATCCGCGAACACGGGTTCGCGCCCGGCGTAGCGTCGAGGTGGCTCGACTCGAGCACGGCGGGGGATGCCCGGCCGAGGCCGCACCCTCCACTGCCGTCGCGTCCGCCAGGAGACCCGCCATGCGCGCCATCGTCCTCCACGAGTTCCATGCCACCCCGACCGTCGAGGAGATCGACGTTCCCGATCCCGGCGAGGGTGAGGTGAGGGTGCGGGTGCGGGCGGCCGCGGTCAACGGCTTCGACCTCGGTGAGGTCCACGGCTTCTTCACGGGCTACTTCGAGCACCGCTTCCCGCTCGTCCTCGGCAAGGACTTCGCCGGCACCGTCGACGCGGTCGGTCCCGGTGTCGAGGGCTACGCCACCGGCGACCGGGTCTTCGGCGTCGTGACGAAGGACTTCCTCGGCGACGGCTCGTTCGCCGAGTACGTCACGGTGCCGACGGCGGTCGGCGTCGCGCCCCTGCCCGACGGTGTCGACTTCGTCCACGGAGCGGCGCTGGGGCTCGCCGGCGCCGCGGCCCTCGCGTGCATCGAGGCGGCCCACCCGGCGCCGGGCCGCACGATCCTCGTCACCGGCGCGACGGGCGGCGTCGGCAACCAGGTCGTCCAGCTCGCCTCGCAGGCCGGCGCCCACGTCATCGCGACGGGGTCCACGGAGGCGGAGCAGCAGCTCGTCCGGCGGCTCGGGGCGAGCGAGGTCATCGACTACCGCGAGGACGTCACGGCGGGTCTGCGGGCCACGCACCCCGAGGGCGTCGACGTCGTCATCCACCTCGCCGGGGACGCGTCCGCCCTCGTGCCCACGCTCCGTCAGGGCGGCACCCTCGTGTCGACCCTCGTCTTCTCGACGGAGGGCTTCCCCGAGGTGCCCGACGTCTTCGTCCCCATCGCCGCGAACCCGACGCCGGAGCTGCTCGGCCGGCTCGCCGCGAACCAGGTCGACGGCCTGACGTCGGTGACGATCCAGCGCGCCTACTCGCTCACGGACACGCCCTCCGCCCTGGCCGACTTCGCGAACGGCACGCTCGGCAAGCTCGTCGTCGACCTCGACGGTGACGGGGCGCCCGACGGCCCGTGATACTGGCGGGATGAGCGATCCCCACGTGCTCGAACCGGGCACCGCGCCGACGCCGTTCACCGCCGACGAGATCCGCGCGGGGTGTCCCGACGGACGCACGATCACCCTCCTCGTGGAGCCCGCCGAGGGACCGTCGTGGCAGCGCGTCAACCGGTTCGTCGCCCCGGACGAGGACGGAGCGACCGTGCAGCGCTGGCGGATCGGGACCGACGGCCGGCGCGACGGGGAGATCGAGGAGGGGCGCACGACGTGGCTCCAGCTCCAGGGCCACGCGTCCTTCCCCGTGTCCGCGGTGACGGTCACGCCCGACACGGTGGAGCTCCCGCTCGGCACCGTCGACGCGCTGCGCTACGCCGTCGACGACGGCGCCGGCGGCGGCGTCGCGACCTTCTGGTTCGCGCCGGGGTTTCCCGGGATGCCGGTGCGCTACGAGACCCCGGCCGAGGGCGGCGGGACGGACCGCACGACGATGGTCAGCGACGAGCTGCCGTGAGCACCCCTTCCCACGGGGCGCCGGCGCTCGAGGCCGACTGCTCGCGGTGCTTCGGCCTGTGCTGCGTCGCCCTCCCCTTCGCCCGGTCGGCCGACTTCCCCGTCGACAAGGCCGGCGGTGAGCCCTGCCGCAACCTCCTCGCCGACCACCGGTGCGGCATCCACGACCGGCTCCTCGAGCGCGGGTGGCGCGGGTGCGTGACGTTCGACTGCTTCGGCGCCGGCCAGCAGGTCTCGCAGGTGACCTTCGGCGGCGTCTCGTGGCGCGAGGCCCCTGAGTCCGCCCCGACGATGTATGCCGTCCTGCCCGTCATGCGCCAGCTGCACGAGATGCTCGCCCACCTCGGTGACGCCCTCGCGCTCGAGCCGGACGAGGCGACGCGGACCGGCCTCGCCGCGTCCGCCGAGGAGGTCAGGACCTCGACGGCCGCCTCTCCGGACGAGCTGCTCGCGGTGGACCTCGTCGCCGTGCGGTCCCGGGTCGGTGGCCTGCTGCGGGCCGCCAGCGCGACGGCACGCGCACGGCGGAGGCGGCGTGACGGCATACGCCCTCCTCCCCGGCGGATGCGGGCCGGGGCCGACCTCGTCGCCGCCGACCTCCGCGGCCGTGACCTGCGCACGGCCGACCTCCGGGGCGCGCTGCTCATCGCGGCGGACCTGCGCGACGCCGACCTGCGGTGGGCCGACCTGCTCGGTGCGGACCTGCGCGACGCCGACCTGCGCGGGGCGCGGCTCGACGGCGCGCTCTTCCTCACGCGCCCGCAGCTCGCGGCGGCGCGCACCTGACCGGACGATTCGCGCATTCGGTCCCACGGCGGCGGCCCAACGATGACAATCGACCCACTGTCCACGTCGAGCACAGGAGCCGGTCGTGCGCCGAGCCAAGGTCGCCGCAGCCCTGGCGCTGTCGGCTGCCCTCGCCCTCGCCGGGTGCTCGTCCGGCAAGCCCGAGATCGACCTCAGCCAGGTGGCCGGCTCCACGGGCACGCCGGTGCCGACCGAGACGGTGACGGTGACGGAGATCGACACCCGGACCGTGACCGCGACGACGACGGTCGTGACGACGGCGACGGTGGTGGCCACCCCGACGGTCACCGTCACGGCGCTCCCGCGACCGAGCCTGACGACGAGCACCGTCTTCAACCGGCCCGCTGCGCTGGCTGACTACTCGAACCTCGTCGTCGACGTGCGGCTGCTCGACCGGATGTCGCTGTCCGGCAACGCCGCCGCGCTCCAGCTCGACCTCATGGCCCAGCACCTCGAGCGGCTCGGCGCGAACGGACCGCCGCCGGGGCTGGACGCGCCCAGCTACTACGGCCGACTGGCGTCGCTCGGACTCTTCGCCCGGGCCGCGTCCGACGAGGCGACGGCGGGCTCGCCGGTGGCCCAGAGCCGATACGCCGTCATCCGTCAGGAGACCGGCATCCTGCTCTCGCTCGTCAACGGTGCGCTGGCGACGACCTTCACGCTACCGACGCCCGCGCCCCGACCGACGACAACGACTCCGTGAAGCCGCCCCAGGCGATCTCGCCGTCGGCGTCGTCCGCGTGGGGCCGACCGAACCAGGCCGCATAGAGCGCGACCTCGGTGAGGTCCCACCGCAGCGCCTGAGCGCGGAGGTCGTCGGTCGTGACGGTCCGACCGGTCAGCGCGGCGTAGTCGGCGAGCACCTCGTCGGCGAGGACGCCCTCGGCGCCCGCGACGTGCCAGAGGTCGCGGGCCGCGGGCGCGAGCAGGGCGGTGTCCCAGTCGACGACGTGGAGACCGTCGGCGTCGGAGAGGACGTTGCGCCAGTGCGGCTCTCCGTGGGTGATGACCCAGGAGTCGCGCTCGGCGTGGTCCCGGACGGCCCGCTCGTCCCAGACGACGAGGGCCCGCCGCACCGCCTCCGCGTGCTGGGCCAGGGCGTCCCGGGCGCGGGCTCCGTAGGGGCCGGCGCCCGGAGGCAGGTCGGCCGCGAGAGCCCGGTCGAGGAGCGCTCGACCGGGCAGCGTCAGGTCGTCGGTGCCGGCGACGCCGACGGCACGAGGAGTGGCCGCGTGCAGCCGCGCGAGCACGTCGGTCACGGCGTGCCGGTCGGCCGTCGTCTGCTCGGACGGCGACGGCAGGCGCGGCGCATCGAGCCACGGGGTCATCGACACCCACCGGTGCCGGCTGAGCTCGAAGGGGACCGCCCCGTCGCGCGCCGGGACGGGAGCGACGACGAAGTCCAGCCCGGAGTCGGCGAGGGCCCGGGCGGTCCGGAACGCCGAGCTGAGGGCGGCGCCGCGCTCGACGTCGGCCCGGGCGCCGGAGTAGTCGTCGAGCGTCACGAACCAGCGACCGTCTTCGTGCGCGTCGACCCGCCAGTGGTGGCTGCCGAAACCGACTGGCACATATGTGATCTCACGGACTTCGAGGACCCACATCTCGCGCAGGGCCGCGGCGAGCAGGTCGGTCGAGAAGTCCGCGGGCGGCGTCATCACGGCGTCATCACGGACTCGACGCTAGCGGGGCGGTCGCGGCTCCGCATGGATCCGGCGGCTCAGCCTCGAGTGCGACCGCGGTGCCGGCACCCGCGACCACACGGCTTTCTGGAGCGCGAGGGTGAGCCAGCCGGCGAGCGCCATCCCGACGATGTTGACGACGAGCTGGAGGCCGCTGCCGCGCACCTCGCCCCACGCCCCGAAGGCGAGCCCGAGCGCGACGTTGCCGGCGGCCGGGATCGTCGTCACCGAGATGAACACGCCACTGAGGCCACCGAGCTTGGCCGACGTCAGCGACAGCACGCCGGCCGCAGCCGCGAGGACCGCGACGATGAACGACCACTTGTCGGGCGAGTAGATGAAGTCGGTGGCCGGTCGGTCGCCGGAGATGTCGTCGAGGGTGATCCACCCGAGGGCCCGGCCGGCGAGACCGGCGAGGCACGTGACGGCGATGGCCACGACGAAGCCGACGACGAGCGCGCGGGCCGCGACCGCGAGCAGGAGCGGGCGTCGCCGCACGAGCGCGACGCCGAGGGCTGCGATCGCCCCGAACTCGGGACCGAGCACCATCGCCCCGATGACGAGGATCTGCGAGTCGAGGACGATCGCGATGCCGGCGATGAGGGTGGCGAGCGACATGAAGGACAGGAAGGTCCAGTTCAGCTCGCTGTCGTCGTAGGAACGCTGGGCGACCTGGGCCCAGACGACGGCGTCGGCGCTGCTCCCGGGCGTCTCCTCGTCGGCCTCGAAGCCGGCGCGCGAGACCCACGTCGTGACCGGCTCGATCTGGAGGGTCCCACCCTCGTGGACCCCGAGGTCCCGGAGCCGGTCGACGAGGACGTTGGCCCCCTCCCGGGCGACGTCGGCGTGCACGACGTCGCCCACCGGGCGCACCGCCGCGCCGCGCAGGACGGACAGCGTGCTCACGGCGCTCGAGTCGGCGAGCACGGCGGTGACCTGCTCGGTCAGCTCGCTCGGGACGGTGACCGTCAGTCTCAACATGTCGGACAGTCTGCCGCCAGGTTGACGCCGGAGGGCAGATGGCACGACAGTGACATCTGATCATCCATTCAGATGAAAGGGACGACCATGAGCACCGTCACCGGACTCGACGGCTGCGCCGCCCCGTGCGTGCACCCCGAGAAGGTCGCCCTGGCCACCGACAACGCCCCGGGCGTCGAGGAGCTCGCGCGCGTCACGAGCGTCTTCAAGCTGCTCGGCGACCCGACCCGGGCCCGGATGCTCTACGCCCTCCTCGAGGCCGGCGAGCTCTGCGTCTGCGACCTCGCGGCCGCGACCGGCACCGCCGAGACCACGGTCTCGCAGGCCCTCCGGCTGCTCCGCGCCTCGGCCGTCGTCACCGGTCGGCGCGAGGGTCGCAACATCTACTACCGGCTCTCCGACGCCCACGTCCGCCTGCTCCTCGACGTGACGCGCGAGCACGCCCTCCACGACGGCGAGCGCCACCGGTGAGCCACGGGCACGGGCACGGGCACGGGCCGGCCCAGGGCGCCGCCGCGGTCCACGCCGGGGGGCGCCACCGGTGGCGACTCGCCGTCGCCTTCGGCCTCGTCGCGGCCTTCTTCTGCGTCGAGCTCGCGGCCGGTCTCGCGTCCGGCTCCCTCGCCCTCCTCTCCGACGCCGGCCACATGGCCGCCGACGTCGTGACCCTTGGCGCCGCGCTCGTCGCCACGCGCATCGCGACGCGCGCCGACACGACCGGTCGACGCACGTTCGGCTCCTACCGTGCCGAGGTGTTCGCGTCGGGGCTCGCCGTGCTGCTCATGCTCGGGGTCTCCGTCTACATCGCCGTCGAGGCGCTCGGGCGCATCGGCTCGAGCCCCGAGATCGCCTCGGGCACCATGCTCGTCGTCGGTGCGATCGGCCTCCTCGTCAACGTCGTCGCCCTCCTCCTGCTGCGCGGGGGCGCCGGGGAGAGCCTCAACGTCCGGGGCGCCTACCTCGAGGTCGTCGCCGACACCGTCGGCTCGGTCGGCGTCATCGCGGCTGCGATCCTCGTCGGGGCGACCGGGAGCGCGTGGTGGGACACCGCCGTCGCGCTCGCCATCGCCGTCTTCGTGGCGGTGCGTGCCGTCGGGCTCGGCCGCGAGGTCGTGGCCGTGCTCGGCCAGCACGCCCCGACGGGCCTCGAGCCCACCGACCTGCTGGCCGCGCTCGGCGAGGTGCCGGGCGTCACCGAGGTCCACGACCTCCACGTCTGGACGCTGACCTCCGGCATGGACGTCGCGACCGCGCACCTCGTGACGACCCGTGCCGATGCGGCGCCCGAGGTGCTCGAGGCCGCCAGCGCCATGCTGCGCGACCGCTTCCACGTTGCCCACGCGACGCTCCAGGTCGAGACGACCGACCGGTCCGAGTGCCGAGGGGCCGACTGGTGAGCACCCCGTCCCGGCCCGTCTTCTCGCTCCTGCCGCCGTCACGGCGGGCCGCGCTCGTGCGCCGGGCCCGGCTGCTGGCCGCGGCCTCGGTCGCCTACAACGTCGCCGAGGCGGTCGTCGCCATCACCTCCGGGCGCGTGGCCGACTCGACCGCGCTCGTCGGCTTCGGGCTCGACTCGACGGTCGAGGTGATGAGCGGGCTCGTCATCCTCTGGCAGTTCGGACACCCCGTGCCGGAGGAGCGCGAGCACCTGGCCCGCCGCCTCATCGCCGCCTCCTTCTTCGCCCTGGCCGCCTACGTCACCGTCGAGTCGGTGCGCGCCGTCGTGGCTCGCGAGCAGCCCGACACCTCGGTCGTCGGCATCGCGCTCGCCGCCCTGTCGCTCGCGGTGATGCCGCTGCTCTCGCGGTGGCAGCGGCGCACGGGCCGCGAGCTCGGGTCCGGAGCGGTCGTCGCCGACGGCACCCAGACGCTGCTCTGCACCTACCTCTCGGGCGTGCTCCTCGTCGGCCTCCTCGCCAACGCCCTCCTCGGCTGGTGGTGGCTCGACCCCGTCGCGGCGCTCGTCATCGCGGCCGTGGCGGTCCGCGAGGGTCGCTCGAACTGGCGAGGCGACGCCTGCTGCTGACTCGAGGAACCACGGCATGAGTCTTGACGGCGGGTCTGGCGACCGACAGTGTGACCCACCGTGACACTTCGGGCCGAGTCCTCCTCCCTGCTGCGGGCACGCCTCGCCGCCGGCACCGCCTTCTTCGTCCAGGGCCTGCTCTTCATCTCGCTCACCACGCGCCTGCCGCAGGTCCAGGAGAAGTGGTCGCTCGACGAGCTCGCCGTCAGCGGCCTGCTCCTCATGGTCGTGCTCCTCGCGGGCGTCGGCTCGGTCGTCGCCGAGCTCGTCGCCGCACGCTCGTCGAGCGCCATGGTCGTCCGCGTGGGGCTCGTCGTGGCCACGGCCGGCTTCGCGGTGCTGCTCGTCGCACCGGCCTTCGGGGTCTTCGTCGTCGGGCTCGCGACCTACGGGCTCGCGCTCGGCCTCGTCGACGCGTCGTCGAACATGCAGGCCGTCACCGTCGAGCACCTCTACCGCCGACCGATCCTGCCCTCCTTCCACGCCTTCTGGACCGCCGGTGGCATCCTCGGCACGCTCGTCACGCTGGCGACGTCGGGCGTCGACCTCGGCCCGGCCCTGCTCCCGCTGCTCGTCTTCCCCGTCGCGGCGCTGGCCGCGCCGTACGTCCGTCGCGACCGCCTCGCCGAGACCGACGCCACCGTCGACGTGCCGTGGCGGCGGATCGCCCTCCTCGGCGTCGCGATGGTCCTCTTCTACATGGTCGACACGGCCGCGACGACGTGGGGACCGGTCTACCTCGACGGCACGCTCGACGCCCCGACGGGGCTCACCGCGCTCGCCACGCTCCCCTACCTCGTCGCGACGCTCCTGGCCCGCACCGTCGGCGACCGTCTCGTCGACCGCCACGGCGCCGTGTGGCTGCTCCGGATCAGCGGCGTCGTCGCCGCCCTGGCGCTCGCCGTCATCGTCTTCGCGCCGACGTGGGTGGTCGCCGTCGTCGGCTTCACGATCCTCGGCGGCGCCGTCGCGACCATCGCGCCCCTCAGCTTCTCGGCGGCGGGTGCCATCGCCGCCGGCGACGCCGACTCCGCCGGCGAGCGCATCGACAAGACCGACCAGGTCGTCGCCCGCTTCAACCAGTTCAACTACGTCGGAGCGCTGCTCGGTGCCGTGCTGACCGGAGCCGTCGGCTCGGACAACCTGCGCCTCGGCTTCGCCGTGCCGATGGTCCTGATCCTCGGGATCATCCCGCTCGCGACGCAGTTCGCGATCATCCGCCGACGGGGCGTCCCGGCCGGCTCGAGCTGAGGACACCCCGCAGCGCGGTGAGCGCCGGGCCGATGCCCGTCAGGGGTATGCCGCCGACCCCGAAGGCGAACCCGTGGCGGGCCGGCTGCTCGAGGTGCCGCACCGACAGCGGCTCGACGAACACCCCCACGGCCAGGGCGGCCTCGGCGATCGCCACGTCGTCGAGGTCCGGGTCGCGCAGCAGGGCGCACAGGTGCAGGCCCGCCGCCGACGGGACGACCTCGAGCCAGTCGCCGAGGCCGTCGGGGCTCGTGAGCACCTCGAGCAGCGCCTCCCGCCGGGCGCGGTAGACCTTCGTCGCGCGCTTGACGTGGGCAGCGTGGTGCCCCTCGGCGAGGAAGTCCGCGAGCGCCCCCTGGGTCACGACGTCGCCGTCCCAGACGGTGACGCGCTTGGCCTCGCGCAGGGCGGGCGTCAGCGTCGCCGGGGCGATCGCGTAGCCGACGCGGAGCCCCGGGAGCAGCGACTTGGAGAACGACCCGACGTAGACGACCCGCCCGTCGCGGTCGAGGCTCTGCAGCGGCTCGAGGGGCCGGTCGGCGAAGCGGAACTCGCTGTCGTAGTCGTCCTCGACGATGACCGCTCCGTGCCGGACGGCCCACTCCAGCAGGGCGATCCGCCGGGCACGTAACATCGCGACCCCGGTCGGGTGCTGGTGCGACGGCGTGACGTAGACGAGTCGGGCCGCGTCCGGAAGGGCGTCGACGACGATCCCCTCACCGTCGACCGGGACGCCTCGGACGACGGCGCGGTGGGTCGCGAAGAGGCGGGCCGCGGCGCTGTAGCCCGGGTCCTCGACGGCCACGACGTCGCCGGGCTCGACGAGCACCCGCGCGACGAGGTCGAGCGCCTGCTGCGCCCCCGCAGTGGTCACCACGTCGGCACCGGACGCGACGACCGACCGGGACACGCCGGCATACCTCGCGATCTCGGCCTCGAGACGGCTCCCGCCACGGTTCGCGCCGGGGTCGTCGTAGGTGCCGGCGGACAGGCGGCCCCGGCGCAGCGTGCCGCTGACGAGACGTCGCCACGTCGCGAGGGGGAAGAGCGAGTCGTCGGGTACCCCGACGGAGAAGTCGTGGAGCGCGCCCCGCGGACCGGACGCAGGCCGCACGTCCGGCTCGGTCGCCCAGAGCGACGTGGCGGTGACGGCTCCCGCCCGGGCCCGTCGCCCGGTCATCCGAGCGGGCGGCACGCACCCGGTCGCGACGAAGGTCCCGGCCCCGCGACGGCTCTCGAGCAGCTCCTCGGCGAGGAGCCGGTCGTAGGCCGCCGTCACCGTGCCCCGCGAGACACTGAGGCTCGCCGCGAGGTCACGGGAGGCCGGCACCCGGTCGCCCCCGCTGAGGCGGCCGTCGAGGACCGCGGCGCGCAGCTGGGCGTAGATCTGGGCGGTGAGGTCGCCCGACCCGGTGAGGCTGAGGTGCAGGTCCATGCCACCAGTCTGGATTGGCCCAAACAGTCTGGCAAGAAGTGGCGCTTCTGACCGGTCCACTTGGGCGGGAGTCTGGAGCCATGGCGACGACCGCACGCATCCCCGGTGCCACCTCGACCCCCGGCCACTCCACGACCGGGGGCACGCTCACCGTCGCACAGGGGGCTGCCCTGTCGGTGGGCGCCGTGCTCGGCACCGGCGTCATCACGCTGCCCGCCCTCGCCGCCGAGGTCGCCGGCCCCGCCTCGCTGCTCGCGTGGGCGGCGCTCGTGCTCCTCTCGGTGCCGCTCGCGAGCACGTTCGCCGCACTGGGCGCCCGGCACCCGGACGGCGGTGGCGTGTCGACGTACGTCCGTCGGGCCTTCGGGGACCGCGCGGCGGGCGCGGTCGGCTGGTGCTTCTACTTCGCCGTGCCCGTCGGGGCCCCACCCGCCTCGATGATGGCCGGCGGCTACGTCGCCGACGTCGTGGGCGGCGGACGCACGACGACCGTCGTCGTCGCGGCGGCCCTCATCCTCGGCACCGGACTGATGAACCTCGCCGGCCTGCGCTTCTCGGGCCGCGTGCAGCTCGGCCTCGCGACCGTGCTCGCCCTGCTCATGACCGCGACGATGGCCGTCGCCCTGCCGCACGGGAGCACGGCGTCGCTGACCCCCTTCGCCCCGAACGGGTGGGCCGCCGTCGGCACCGCGGCTGCCGTGCTCGTCTGGGGCTTCGCGGGGTGGGAGGCCGTCGCCTCGCTCGCCGGGGACTACCGCGACCCGCGCCGCGACGTGCCGCGCGCGACGGGGATCGCCGTCGCGGTCGTCGGGGTGCTCTACCTCGGGCTCGCGACGACGAGCGTCCTCGTGCTGGGACCGGCGACGGGCCACAGCCAGGCGCCGCTCTCGGACCTCATGGCCATCGCCCTCGGCGAGCAGGCCCGCGTCGTGACCGCCGTCGTGGCGGTGCTGCTGACGGTCGGGGCGATGAACGCCTACTACGCCGGCGGCTCGCGGCTGGGCGCGGCGCTGGCCCGCGACGGGGCGCTGCCGCGATGGGTGGCGCGGGGCGGCGAGGCCGGACAGGTCCCACGCCGCAGCATCGCCCTCGTCACGGCCGGCTCGATGCTCTCGCTCGTCCTCGCGGTCGCGCTCGACCTCGGCCTCACCCCGCTCATGCTGCTCGCGACGGGCTGCTTCACGCTCGTCTACGTGCTCGGCACGGCCTCCGCCCTGCGCCTGCTGCCCCGCGGCACCCGCGGCTGGTGGACCGCGCTCGTCGCGCACGTGTCCGTCGTCGTCCTGCTCGTCGTCAACGGCGTCCATGCGTTGTGGGCCCTCGGGCTCGTCGTCCTCTCCCTCGCCTACCAGTCCCGGTCGCGCCGCCGGTAGGGCGCTCCCAGCGCCGACCCCTAGACTTCGCCGCCGTGATCACACAGCGCGCGGAGCGCACACCCCTGATGCGGTGGTTCCTCGACGCCGAGGAGGCCGACCCGGGCGGCTACTACGAGCGCGAGCGCGAGGCGACCGAGCAGCAGCATGTGCAGCCGTGGTGGCGCGTCATGTGCCTGACGGGTGTCGACTACTTCTCGACGCTGGGCTACCAGCCCGGCATCGCGGCCCTCGCGGCCGGCGCGCTGTCGCCCGTCGCGACGCTCGTCCTCGTGCTCATCACGCTCTTCGGTGCCCTCCCGATGTACCGCCGCGTCGCGGCCGAGAGCCCTCACGGCGACGGCAGTCTCTCGATGCTCGAGCGGCTGCTGTCCTACTGGCCGAGCAAGATCCTCGTGCTGTGCCTCATCGGCTTCGTCGCGACCGGCTTCATCATCACGATCACCCTGTCGGCGGCCGACGCGAGCGCCCACCTCATCGAGAACCCGTACCTCAAGAGCACCCTGACCGGCCACCAGGTCGGTGTGACGCTGACGCTGCTCGTCTTCCTCGCCGGCATCTTCCTCAAGGGCTTCAAGGAGGCCATCGGGATCGCCGTCGTCCTCGTCGTGGCCTACCTCGGCCTCAGCTTCGTCGTGCTCGTGCGCGGCGTCGTCGAGATCGGCGACCACCCGACGGCGTTCAGCGACTGGATCACGGCGATGACCTCGGCCCACTCGGCCCCGTTCGGGATCATCGGCGCGTCCCTGCTCGTCTTCCCGGCCCTGGCGCTCGGGCTCTCCGGCTTCGAGACGGGCGTCGTCGTCATGCCCCTCGTCAAGGGCGACCCGACCGACACGCCGGAGAAGCCCGAGGGCCGCATCCGCAACGCGCGCAAGCTGCTGACGACCGCCGCGCTCATCATGAGCGTCCTGCTCATCGGCTCCTCGCTCGTCACGACCCTGCTCATCCCGGCCGAGGCGTTCCAGCCGGGAGGGCCCGCCAACGGCCGCGCCCTGGCCTATCTCGCCCACGACCTGCTCGGTGAGGGCTTCGGCACGATATACGACATCTCGACGATCGGCATCCTGTGGTTCGCCGGCGCCTCAGCCATGGCGGGCCTGCTCAACATCGTCCCGCGCTACCTGCCGCGCTACGGCATGGCGCCGGACTGGGCCCGCTCGACGCGGCCACTCGTGCTGGTGCTGTCGTTCATCGCCGCCGTCGTGACCCTCGCCTTCGGGGCCAACGTCGACGAGCAGGCGGGGGCGTATGCCACCGGCGTGCTCGCGCTCATGACGTCAGCCGCGATCGCCGTGTTCCTCACCGAGCTGCGGCGCGGCCACCGCGCGGCAGCCGCCTTCTTCGCCGTCGTCAGCGCGATCTTCGTCTACACGATCACGATCACGATCGAGCAGCGCCCCGAGGGTCTCGTCATCGCCCTGATCTTCATCGCCCTCATCGTCGTCATCAGCGTCTGGTCGCGCATCGTGCGCTCGACCGAGCTGCGCGTGCAGCGGGTCGTCTACGACGACAGCGCGCGGGCGATCCTCGACGACGCCGCGCTCGGCCCCCAGCCGCTGCGTTTCATCGCCAACAAGATCAACGCCGGGGACCGCGACGAGTACCGCGCGAAGTCCCTCGACGTCCGCATGCACAACCACCTCAACGCCCGGCAGGGCGCGATCTTCCTCGAGGTGGAGATCAGCGACGCGAGCGACTTCGCGACCACCGTGCACGTCGGGTCCGCCGTCGTCGGCGGCCACTACATCCTGCGCGCGACCGGCCCGTCGGTGCCCAACGTCCTCGCTGCGGTCCTGCTCGACGTCCGCGACCGCGTCAGCAAGCCGCCCCACATCTACTTCGAGTGGAGCGAGAAGGCGCCGGGGCAGAACGTGCTGCGCTTCCTGCTCGCCGGCGAGGGCGACATCCCGCCCCTGACGCACGAGATCATCCGGCGGGCCGAGCCCGACGCCGACCGTCGTCCGCAGGTGCACGTCGGCGGCTGAGCCGGCCGGACGGCATACTCAGGCGCGGTTGGCCCAGCGCTCCGGGGTGGTGCGGTAGACGCGCGACTCGTCCGCGTACCACTTCTCCATGACCCCGAGGTCGTCGAGGCCGAGGCGGCGGCACACGGCCTGCGAGGGCTCGTTCGTCGTGTGGGTCAGGGCATAGACCTCGGGCAAGCCGCCGTCGAAACCGTGTTGGATCACCGCAGTCGCCGCCTCCGTCGCGTAGCCGTGGCCCCACGAGTCGGGGTGCAGGTGCCAGCCCACCTCGACCTCGCCGTCGTCGGCGTCCGGCAGGGTCAGCAGGATGACGGAGCCGGCGACGACCCCGGTCTCACGGACCTCGACGGCCCAGAAGCCGAGCGGCGGCGCCTCGCTGCGCTCGAGGTAGCGGTCGATGCGGGCGTGCGCCTCGTCGAGGTCCTTCATGAGGACCGGCTCGCCGTCGCCGAGCCACTTCACGACCTCGATGCGGCTCTGGATGTCGAGCAGCCGCTCGGCCTCGTCGTGCGACCAGGGACGGATGGTGAGGCGGGCGGTCTCGAGGTGCATGGGCGACACGCTCGCACCTACCCGCCCCGCCCGTCCACGCCATTCCCCCGCCCGGTCCGAGTCGACGCTTCCACGGCCACCGTGGGTGCCCCCTGTGCATTGGGTCATCACGTGACTCAGACGGCCGCGCCGGGCGGTTGAGTCACCGGGCAACCCAACGCACAGCGTCCGTGACGGCACTGCGGCCCGGTGGCCCCGTGGCGGTCGTCCACACCCTCCGGGCCGGGCGACCGCTCGTCCACAGTGCCGAGCTCAGCGCCGACGGCGCGGGTGCGGAGCGGGGACCGTGGACCGATGACCGTCCCCCTCGGCCACGGCCCCGATGCGTTCGGCAACGCGCTGCGGCACGTGCGCCGGACCTACCTGCTGAGCCAGCGCGCCCTCGCGGAGCGGCTCGACGTCCCGCACAGCCGCATCTCCCGGCTCGAGAGCGGCCACCACAGCATCACGCTCGAGTCCGCGATCTCGCTCTACCGCGCACTCGGCTTCGGCGTCGGCCTGACTCACCTGTTCCCGTGTCCGCAGAGTGACGACGTGAGGCCGCGATGCCACGACTGGGAGGACGACGGCGCGGTCGGGCTCGTCGACGCGGCCAGGCGCGCGTTCCCGGCACATGGGGCCGTGTGGACGCAGGCGCCGACGTGGTGGGGTGTGCGGCACGGGTGGGGCGCCTCGGAGCGCGAGGACCTCTGGTGGTTCCACGACTACCGGTCGCCGCCGGTCCTGCGAGCACGGCAGGATGGCGGCATGTCCGACAGCGATGGAGCAGGCGCGACCGACGGGGCGAGCACCCCGCCCACCGAGCCCGTCGAGCCCCCAGAGACCAGCGAGGTGGCGCAGGCGTACGCCGCGGTCCGCCCCGAGGTCGAGGCCGCGACGGCGCTCTTCGTCGAGATGGTCACCGGCCTCCTCGACGAGGCGGGCATCAACTACCTCAGCGTGAGCGGCCGCACGAAGTCCGTGGCGTCCTTCGCCGCCAAGGCCGAGCGACGCCGTGACGGCGAGCTGCTCTTCCCCGACCCGCTCGCCGACATCACCGACCAGATCGGCGTGCGCGTCATCACCTACGTCCACGACGACGTCGCCGCCGTGGCCGAGCTGCTGGCCGAGGAGCTCGCCGTCCTCGACGACCGCGACATGGGCCTCGAGACCGCACGATCGGGACGCTTCGGCTACGCGAGCCGGCACCTGCTCGTGGCCGTCGACGCGAGCCGCACCGTCCCGACGGCCTACGAGGCGCTCCGCCGACGCAGCGCGTCCGTGCAGATCCGGACGGTGCTCCAGCACGCGTGGGCCGAGTTCGAGCACGACATCCGCTACAAGGGCACCGTCCCCGAGGAGCACGCGCACGACCTCGACCGCCGCTTCACCCTGGCCGCCGGGCTCATCGAGCTCGCCGACCGCGAGTTCTCGGCCATCCGCGACCGGCTCCAGATGGCCCTGCCGGCGAGTCCGCCCGACGCGGTCGCGCAGGACTCCCGCATCAGCACGCAGGACCTCGCGAAGTTCCTCGCCGCGAAGTACGCCGACGCCGGCTGGTCGCGCACCGACCACTACACGTGGGTGTCGGGCCTGCTGCTCGAGCTCGGCATCACGTCGGTCGACGCCCTTGCCGAGGTCATCGCCCCCGTCGACGGCACCGCCCTCATCGAGCGGATGGGCTACAAGTACCCGCCCGGCGCGGTGCGCCGACTCGACGACGCGCTGCTCGCGACCTTCGGCACGCGCTACCTCGACCTCGAGGGCAACGCCCACCGCCGGGCCTCGCTCGAGGGCCGCCTCGAGCGTCTCGGGGGGAGCTGACCGAACCGGCCCGAGATTCTCGGGACCGCGTGTCGATTCCCATCCGGCGAGTTCGTCAGGATGATGTGGCGAGAGTCGCCACCCGCGCAGATCTCACGGCTGCGCGCCTGTTCGAGAAGGAGCCGGCCATGGCCGACACATACGTCTACCTGATCCACGAGGGCGACTGGGACTCCGACGCCTACCTCGGTGGCGAGCCCACGACCGACGCCGGCCCCGCCGGCAAGGACCCCAGCGCCGCTGCGGCGTCCGACATGGACGCGTCGTTCCCCGAGCACAAGGCCTTCCAGCAGGCCGTCGCCGACCTCGGGGCCCGCATCATGGGTGGCGCCGCCCTGCAGAACTCCCGCTACGGCGGCACGGTGACTCCCGGCTCCGGAGACCGCGCCGTCGAGGACGCGGTCTACACCGACGGGCCCTTCACGGACACCTCGGAGGTCATCACGGGCTTCTACCTCGTCGAGACCGACGACGAGGACACGGCCCGCCGGATCGCCGCCCTCGTGCCGACCACCAGTCGGATCGAGTGGCGCAAGGTCTTCCCGACGGGGATGTGAGTGCCGCTCGGGACGGGTGAGTTCGAGGAGGCGTGGCCGCGCATCGTGCGCGCCCTCGCCTCCTTCACCGGGAGCCTCGACGACGCCGAGGAGTATGCCGCCGAGGCCGTCGCACGAGCCGCCGCGCACGAGCGCGCCGGCGGGGCGCCGATCGAGTCGTATGCCGCGTGGTGCACCTCGGTGGCCCGGCGCGCCTGGCTCGACGACGCCCGACGGCGGACGACGCTGCGCCGGCTCGCCCCCGAGCTCGCCCGTCCCGAGGCGGACCACGCCGCCATGGATGCCGACGACCTGTCCCTGCACGGACACGAGGGGCTCGACGACCGCCTCGCCCTGCTCTTCGTCGCGTGCGACGAGGCCATCTCACCCGCTTCCCGCATGGTCCTGGCCCTGCGCGTCGTCTGCGGCCTGACGATCCCTGAGATCGCGGGCCACCTCGGCGTGCAGGACACCGCGGCCGCAGCCCGGCTCACGCGCGCCAAGCGGGCCCTCGCCGAAGCCCGGGGCACCTTCCACGTGCCGGACGCCACCGAGCGCGGTCGGCGGCTTCCTGTCGTCATCGCCTGCGTCTCAGGCATGTTCACGGTCGCGCACCGGACGGTCCTCGACCCTGCCGATGCCCTGGCCGACACCGGGCGCCAGACGCTGTCCATCGCCGACGCCCTCGTCGCGGCCTACCCCGATGACACCGAGGTGCGCGGGCTGCGAGCCGTCATCCGGCTCGGCCTGGCCCGTCGGCCCGGCCGCGTCGACGACACCGGGACAGGGCTCGCGCTCGACGAGGTCGACCGCAGCCGGTGGGACGGCGCCCTGCTCCGGGCCGGGCTCGCCGACGCGACGGTCGCCGCGGCAGGAGACGGTCGCTTCGCCATCGAGGCGGCGATCGCCGGACTGCACTCGAGCGTGTCGTCGTTCGAGCGCACCGACTGGAGGCGCATCGTCCAGCTCTACGGCGCGCTCGAGCACCGGTGGCCCTCCCCTTCCGTCCGGGTCGCTCGACTCGTCGCCACGGCCCAGGGCATCCTCGCCGCCGACCCCGGTGGGTCCGTCGCCGAGGTGGAGGCCGAGCTGGCCGCGATCGAGGCCGGCTCACCGGCCTACGCCAGCCGCGACGCGAGCCTCGCCCTCGCCGACCTCGAGTGGCGCACGGGACGACGCGAGCACGCGGCGCAGCGCTACCGCGACCTCGCCGAGGTCATGCCGGCGGAGCCGCTCCGTCGCTTCTGCCTCCGGCGGGCCGTCACTCCCCGGTGACGCCGTCGACCGCCTCGCGGAGGAAGTCCGCGTGGCCGTTGTGGCGGGCGTACTCCTCGATCATGTGCAGCAGGATCCAGCGGAGGCTGAACGTCTGGTTCTCCTTGCGCGACAGCGTCGCCGAGCGGAACTCGAGCCCACCCGCGGCGAGCGCCGCGTCGATGTCGCGCCGGGCCTGCTCGACCGACTCGTCCATGATCCGGCGCAGCTCCTCGGGGCTGTCGTCGCGCGCCGACGTCATCTCCCAGTCGCGGTCGGCGTCCCAGTCCGCGCTCGCCCACGGCTCGGGCATCGGACGTCCGTGCAGCACCTCACCGAACCAGCTCGCCTCGTTGAGCGCGACGTGCTTGAGCAGGGCCCCGAGCGTCAGGGTCGACGGCGCGAGGGGCTGGGCGAGCTGCTCGGCCGTGAGGCCCTCGGTCTTCAGACGGAGGGTGTCGCGGTGGTAGTCGAGGAAGGCCACGAGGGTGGTGGCCTCGTCGGCCGCGAGGGGCGGGTCGGTGCGCTCGGTCCGAGCAGGTGTCGTCATCCCCCCGACGCTAGTGTCCGAGCCTCGAAAACCGCCTGCCCTTTGTCGGCCGCCGGGAGCACACTGGTCCGGTGCCGTCATCGAGCCAGTGGGTCGCGTTCCTCGTCGCGTCGATCCTCTTCATCCAGGTCCCGGGCCCCAGCCTGCTCTTCACCATCGGTCGTGCCCTGACCGTCGGGCGACGCGAGGCACTGCTCTCGGTCGTCGGCAACGCCGTCGGCGTCACGGCGCAGGCCGTCTTCGTCGCCGTCGGCCTCGGCGCGGTCGTCGCCGCGAGCATCACCGCGTACACCGTCATCAAGGTCGCGGGCGCCGCCTACGTCATCTACCTCGGCGTCCAGGCCATCCGCCACCGCCACGACGCCCGGGAGGCCATGGAGGCGCACGTGTCGGCGAAGCGCGGACACGCGCTGCGCATCGGTGCCGTCGTCGGCCTCACCAACCCGAAGACGATCCTCTTCTTCGTCGCCTTCCTCCCGCAGTTCGTCAACACCGGCGCGGGCCACGTGGGCGTCCAGATGGCCGTGCTCGGCGGGGTCTTCGGTCTCATGGCCATCTGCAGCGACAGCATGTGGGCGCTGCTCGCCGCGCGGGCCCGGGAGTGGTTCGCCCGCAAGCCCGCCCGGCTCGACACGCTCGGCGCCACCGGCGGGGTCATGATGGTCGGGCTCGGCGCCGCGATGCTCGCTCGCGAGTAGTCGCACATCCCGAGCGCACCCGATCCGGATCTGTTTGACTGACATGGTGGCAACCCCTCAGGTCACGTCTCCTGCGGATCGGCACGATCCCCTCCAGCGGGTCCGCGAGCACGAGCGTGCACTCGAACAGGTGGGGAGGGCGTATGCCGCCCTGCCGCCCGACCGGCCCGTCCGGCTCGCGAAGCGCACGTCCAACCTCTTCCGCGACCGCAGCGCCACCGACTCCCCCGGGCTCGACCTCTCGGCCATGACCGGCGTCGTCGAGGTCCGTCGCGGCGTCGACGGCGGTCCGGCGACCGCGCTCGTCGGGGGTCTGACGACGTACGAGCAGCTCGTCGACGAGCTCCTGCCACACGGCTTCGTGCCGCTCGTCGTGCCGCAGCTGCGCACCATCACGATCGGCGGGGCCGTCACGGGTCTCGGCATCGAGGCGGCGTCGTTCCGCAACGGCCTGCCGCACGAGTCGGTGCACGCGATGCGGATCCTCACCGGGGACGGCGCGGTCGTGACGGCGACGCCCGACGGCGACCACGCCGACCTCTTCCACACCTTCCCCAACTCCTACGGCTCGCTCGGCTACGCGCTCGACCTCGTCATCGAGCTCGAGCCCGCCCGGCCGTACGTCGCCCTGCGGCACGTGCGGTTCGACTCGGTGCGCGCACTCACCGACGCGGTCGACGTCGTGCTGTCGTCCCAGACGTGGGACGGCGACCGGGTCGACTTCGTCGACGGCGTCGTCTTCGGCGCCACCGAGGCCTACCTCTGCCTCGGACGCTGGACCGACCACCTCGAGGGCCAGGCCCGGCCGAGCGACTACACGGGCGAGCACGTCTTCTACCGCTCGATCCAGCAGCGGCGCACCGACGTGCTGACCGCCCACGACTACCTCTGGCGCTGGGACACCGACTGGTTCTGGTGCAGCCGGGCCTTCGGCGCCCAGGTCCCGGCGATCCGCCGGCTCTGGCCGCGGCACCTGCTGCGCAGCGACGTCTACTGGCGGATCGTCGCCTTCGAGAACCGGCACCGCGTCATGGGCCGGCTCGACCGGCTGCGCGGACTGCCCGACCGCGAGCGCGTCGTGCAGGACGTCGAGATCCCGCTCGCGCGCACGGCCGAGTTCGTCGACTGGTTCCTGCGCGAGGTGCCGATCGAACCGGTCTGGCTGTGCCCGATCCAGCTGCGCCCGGCTCCGGGCGCGGCCCCCGACGAGACGCCGTGGCCGCTCTACCCGATGCGCCGGGACGAGCGCTACGTCAACGTCGGCTTCTGGTCGACGGTCGCCATCGAGCCGGGCGCGGCCGACGGCGACGTCAACCGCCGCATCGAGGCCGAGGTGACCCGGCTCGGCGGCCACAAGTCGCTCTACTCCGACGCGTACTACGACGAGGGGACCTTCGCCGCCCTCTACGGCGGCACGGCATACGCCCCCGTCAAGCGCAGGTACGACCCGGGGGGACGGTTCCCGACGCTCTACGAGAAGGCGGTGCAGGCTCGATGACCTTGACAGTGGGACAGGCATTCGACCAGGTGTTCGGCCCCGGGGCCCCGGTGCGGGTCGTCGCGTGGGACGGCTCGGAGGGCGGCAGCCCCGACGGGCTCGTGCTGCGCCTGACCAACCCCGACGCGCTCAACCACCTCCTGACCGCGCCCGGCGAGCTCGGCCTCGCCCGCGCGTACCTGCTCGGTGACCTCGTCATCGACGGGATCGACGAGGCCGACCCCTACGACGTGCTGCGCGTCGTCGGCGACGGGCTCACCCCGCGCCGCCCCTCGCGGCACGAGGCGACGGAGCTGGCGCGCTTCGTCGCCCACCACCGGCCGCACGCCCCGACCCTGCCGCCGGAGGAGACGCCGGGGCAGCTGCGTCGGCTGGCACACGGGTTGCGGCACGCCCGGACACGCGACGCCGAAGCCATCAGCCACCACTACGACGTGTCGAACGCCTTCTACGAGAAGGTCCTCGGCCCCTCGATGACCTACACCTGCGCGTGCTTCCCCACCGACGAGGCCTCGCTCGAGGACGCCCAGGCGTACAAGTACGACCTCGTCGCCCGGAAGCTCGGCCTGCGGCCGGGCATGCGCCTGCTCGACGTCGGGTGCGGCTGGGGCGGCATGGTGCGCCACGCGGTGCGGCACTACGGCGTCACGGCGCTCGGGGTGACGCTCTCGCGCGAGCAGGCGACGTGGGCGCAGGCCGCGATCGAGGCCGAGGGCCTGGCCGATCGGGCCGAGGTCCGGCACGGCGACTACCGGGACGTCTCCGAGCGCGGCTTCGACGCGATCAGCTCGATCGGGCTGACCGAGCACATCGGGGTCGGCAACTACCCCGCCTACTTCCGCTTCCTGCGCGAGCGGCTGCGGGACGAGGGCCGCCTGCTCAACCACTGCATCACCCGCCCCGACAACCAGCACCCGGGACTGCCGCCCCGCGGCTTCATCAACCGCTACGTCTTCCCCGACGGCGAACTGACCGGCAGCGGCGACATCGTGCGGGTCATGGAGGACGAGGGCTTCGAGGTGCGCCACCACGAGAACCTCCGCGAGCACTACGCCCGCACGTGCGCGGCGTGGAACGCCAACCTCGCCAAGAGCTGGGAGGACTGCGTCGAGATCGCCGGTCTCGGCACCGCTCGGGTCTGGGGCCTCTACCTCGCGGGGTCGCGGCTGGCCTTCGAACGCAACGAGATCCAGCTGCACCAGGTGCTGGCCTCGCGCACGAGCACGGAGGGGATGTCGGGCTTCACGCTGCGGCCGCGGTTCGAGCCCAGCGCCTGACCGACAGCCCTAGCCCGAACCACCGAGGTCGACGTCGTAGGCCTCGTAGACGAGGTCGCCGCCCTTCTGGCGGTGGCGCACGAGCCGGCCGACGAGGACCGTCAGCTCCTCCCGGAAGACGGGCAGGTCGGCCATCGTGCCGCCGTGCTCGAGCACCGCGAGGTAGCCGTGCAGGGCCTCGCGCAGGTCGCGGTGCTCCTCGAGCAGCCGCTCGACGCGGACCGAGAGCCGCGGCGCGCTGCGCCGGGCCCGGTCGTAGATGCCGCCCGGGCTCTCGGTCAGCGCGACGTGGTCGTCGAAGTCGTGCGCCAGCTCGGCGAGGGCCGCCCGCACCCGCTCGCGCCACATCCCGCCGCGGGCGATCGGCGCCTCGAGCGCGAGGTCGACGGCGGCGACGGAGTCACGCAGCTCGGACCGGTGTCGCCGCACTCGTTCGAGATGGACGGCGAGGTCGGCGGCGGTCTCGACCCGACCACGATCGAAACCCTGCGCATCGAGCTGGCCCGCCGGGGCGAGGGGCGGGATGGCGGCATTCGGCTGGACGTTCATGGCGCGACCTCCGTGCCCTCCATGGTCGCGCCGCAGTGCCCGGTTCGTCCAGAGTCCAGCAGGCCACGATTCGAGATCGGATACCCCCTGGGGTATTATCAGGGGCATGGAACACATCATCATCGGCGGCGTCGCGGGCGGCATGAGTGCCGCCACGCGCCTGCGCCGGCTCGACGAGGACGCCCACATCACCGTCGTCGAGCGCAGCGGGCACGTGTCCTTCGCCAACTGCGGCCTGCCGTACCACGTCGGCGGCGTCATCGAGGACCGCGGGTCCCTGCTGCTCCAGACGCCGACGTCCCTCGGGCGCCGCTTCGGGCTCGACGTACGCGTCGGCACCGAGGCCGTGCAGATCGACCGCGAGCGCCGGATCGTCGTCGTGCGCGAGCTCGCCACCGACACCGTGTCCGAGCTGCCCTACGACCACGTGCTCCTCTCCCCCGGCGCGCGGCCGGTCCGGCCGCCGATCCCGGGCATCGAGCGCGCCCTCTCGCTGCGCGACATCGAGGACACCGACGCCCTCGTCGCGGCCAGCACTCCGGCCCGCACCGCCGCGATCATCGGCGGCGGATTCATCGGGCTGGAGCTCGCCGAGAACCTCACCCGCCGCGGCATCGCCGTCACGGTCGTCGAAGCCGCCGACCAGGTCATGACGCCACTCGACGCCGAGATGGTCGCCCCCGTCCACGACCACCTCCGCGCCTCCGGCGTGGTCCTGCGGCTCGGTGCATCCGTCACGGCCGTCGGACCCGACACGGTGACGCTCGCGACCGGCGAGCACGTCCCCGCCGACCTCGTCGTCTCGGCCGTCGGCGTCCGGCCCGACACGCGCCTGGCCGACGACGCCGGACTCGAGACGGGCCGCCTCGGCGGCATCCTCGTCGACAGCAGGTTCCGCACGAGCGACCCGCGGATCCTCGCCGTCGGTGATGCCGTCGAGAAGCGCGACGCCCTCGACGGGGAGCCCGTCCTCGTGCCGCTCGCCAACACCGCGAACCGACAGGGCCGCATGGCTGCCGACGTCATGGCCGGCCTCCCGGCCCACGACCGGCCCGTGCTCGGCACCGCGATCGTCGGCGTCTTCGGCCTGCAGGTCGCGACGACCGGCTGGAGCGAGAAGCGCCTCGTCGCCGCCGGGCGCCCGCACCGCGTCGTCCACACGCACCCGGCGTCGCACGCGACGTACTACCCCGGCGCCGAGGGGATGAGCCTCAAGCTCCTCGTCGACCGCGACACCGACGCGATCCTCGGCGCGCAGGGCGTCGGCCGCGAGGGCGTCGACAAGCGCATCGACGTCATCGCGACCGCCATGACCGGCGGTCTGACGGCGTCAGCCCTCGCCGAC
Source organism: Terrabacter sp. P2_E3 (assembly GCF_056403915.1). Taxonomy (NCBI): domain Bacteria; kingdom Bacillati; phylum Actinomycetota; class Actinomycetes; order Micrococcales; family Intrasporangiaceae; genus Terrabacter; species Terrabacter sp. P2_E3. The sequence continues at coordinate 32,821 of NZ_JBFUEN010000022.1, read as the reverse complement.
CTCGAGCTGGCCTACGCCCCTGCGTTCGCCTCGGCCAAGGACCCCGTCAACATGCTCGGCTACGTCGCCGACAACCTCCGCACGGGCGTCAGCCGCTCGGTCCAGTGGCACGAGCTGGCGGACGCCGTGGCGGACGGCGCGGTCCTCGTCGACGTGCGCACCCACGAGGAGCACGAGTCCGGGGCCATCCCGGGCGCGGTCCTCATCCCGGTCGACGAGCTCCGCGGACGCCTCGACGAGATCCCGCCCGGCCCGGTCGTCGTGCACTGCGCGGTCGGCCAGCGCGGCCACACCGCCGCCCGGGTGCTCGCGCACGCCGGTCGCGAGGTGCGCAACCTCGACGGCGGCTACCGCACCTGGCTCGCCGGCACGGGCCTCCGCCACCCGGTGCTGGCCCACTGACCTCAGGCCAGGGAGAGGAAGAGCTTCTCCATCTGGGCGACGTCCATCGTCTCGCCGTCCGGGTTGGTGATGCACTCGCGCAGGCCGGTGGCGATGACGGCGAAGCCGGCCCGGTCGAGCGCCTTGGAGACGGCGGCGAGCTGGGTGACGATGTCCTTGCAGTCGCGCCCCTCCTCGATCATCTTGACGATGCCGCCGATCTGGCCGCGGGCGCGGTTGAGGCGACGGATGACCGACTGCATCTCGTCGAGGTCGAGCTCCACGGCATCCTCCTGGGGTCGTTGCGGGAACGCCCCATGATACCCCCGGCCGTATGCCGTCACGAGCATCCAAGAGGCACCGCTCAGCCCGAACGGGGTGCGTACATGATGAGTGCGACGCCGACGAGGCACACGAGGGCGCCGGCGACGTCCCACCGGTCGGGTCGGAAGCCGTCGGCGACCATGCCCCACACGAGCGAGCCGACGACGAAGACGCCACCGTAGGCGGCGAGGATGCGCCCGAAGTTCGCGTCGGGCTGGAGCGTGGCGACGAAGCCGTAGAGGCCGAGAGCGACGACTCCCGCGCCGGCCCAGATCCAGCCCCGGTGCTCCCGCACCCCCTGCCAGATGAGCCAGGCGCCGCCGATCTCGGCGAAGGCGGCGAGCACGAAGAGCAGGATCGAGCGGGTGACGGTCATGCTCAGAGGTCCCCGGCCGCGCGCCGCTCGTCGTCGCTGCGCAGGATGCAGAACTCGTTGCCCTCCGGGTCGGACATGACGACCCAGCCACGACCGTCGTCCGTGCGGCAGTCCTGCACGACGGCCGCCCCCAGCCCCGTGACGCGCTCGACCTCCTCGTCCCGCGGTCGGTCGGTGGGGCGCAGGTCGAGGTGGACGCGGTTGCGCACCTGCTTGGCGTCCTCCACCTCGATGAAGAGCAGCCGGTGCGACTCGTCGGGCGAGAAGATCATGCACTCCTCGTGCCCCGGCTCATTGGGGTCGGCGGGGTCCTCGTGGTAGCCGAGGAGGTCGGCCCACCACACGGACTGCGCGTGCGCGTCGAGGGCGTTGACGGTCGTGTGCGAGAGCTCGAGTGCCATGCCGCCATCCTGCTGGGCGCGCACCGGTCGGGCCACTCCTGCGCAGGCGGCCCCCCGTCAACATTGGTTGACGGACCCGGCCACGCGACCTACGCTGTCAACAGAAGTTGACACGGCACGGGAGGTGACCGCGATGACGAAGGAGGTCGACGACATGCTCCAGCTGGCTCGGGCCACCGGTGACGACGACCCGCGCGCCGCCCTCGCCGCGGCGCGCGAGCTGCGGCGCACCGCCGACCGCACCGAGGCCGCCGTGGTCCGGCGCGCCCGCAACCAGGGCCTGGCCTGGGCCGAGATCGCCGAGCAGCTCGGCGTCAGCCGCCAGGCCGTCCACCAGAAGTACGGCAAGCGCTAGGGCAGGGCGCTCAGCCCTCGCGGTGCAGCACGACCACGGTGTCGAGCGCGACGCGCTCACCGTCGTCGGTCGCGACCGGACGCTCCCGGATGCCCGACTGCAGGGCCGCGACCGGAAGCCCCTCGGCCCGGTCGAGCACCTCCTCGGGGTCGTAGAGCACGGCGCGGTCGCTCGGGCCGCCCCAGCCCTCGGCGAGGTTGCGACCGGCGTGGCCGACGACGACGACCAGGCCGCCCGGGCGCACCGCCTCGACGGCCGAGCGCAGCGCCTGCCGCCACTGCTCGGCCGGCAGCTGGAGGTAGCAGAGCAACGCGAGGTCGTAGGCGGCCGGGCCGCCGGGCGTCGACAGCGTCGCGTCGGCGACGACCGCGGTCAGCCGGCCTAGGTCGTCGCCGAGACGGTCGGCCGCGAGCGACCGCATCCGCTCCACGGCCACCGGCGAGTAGTCCGACGCCGTGACCACCCAGCCCTGCTCGACCATCCAGATCGCGTTGCGCCCCTCGCCCGCGGCGAGGTCGACCGCGTGACCCGGCGTCAGCGGGCCGATGATCTCGGCGACGAAGCGGTTCGGCTCGGCCGACCACACGAGGTCGTGGGCGGCATACCGCTCGTCCCAGTCCTTGGCGTCCACGGTGACTCTCCTCGTCGTCGGCTGGCGACCCGGTGGAGGCCGCGAATCCCATTGTGTCGCGGCACGTCTCGTGCGTCACGATTCGGACGCGCCCACGCACGCCGCGCGTAGCGTGGATGGCGGAAGGGATCCATGATGAACGTCCTCATCGTCCACGAGTCCATGTTCGGCAACACCCGCGAGATCGCCTCGGCCATCGCCGACGGGCTGCGCCGTGGCAGACCGGTCGAGGACGGTGACGTCCGGCTCGTCCACGTCGACGACGCCCCGACCGTCATCCCCGACGACGTCGACCTGCTGCTCGTCGGCGGACCCACGCACGCCCTCGGCATGACCCGCCCGAAGACGCGCGAGGACGCGACGACGAAGGGCGGCACCGCCGCACACGAGGGCGTCCGCGAGTGGATCGAGTCCGTGACACCGCGGCCCGAGCTCCCCGTCGTCACCTTCGACACGCGCGTGCACGTCAAGATGCTGCCGGGGTCGGCCGCGAGCGCCGCGGCGAAGTCCTTGCGGCACCACGGATTCGGTCGCGCCGAGCGCGGCGAGACCTTCTGGGTCCAGGGCACCCCCGGACCCATCGAGGCGGGCGAGCTCGACCGCGCCCGCGAGTGGGGCACCGAGCTGGCCTCACGCGTCACCCACGGCGTCGCCTGACGCCGGCGGGTCCCTTCAGACGAGGGAGTCGAGCCAGGGCTCGAGGTGCCCGAGCACGTCATCGGGCGCCTCGAGCTGAGGCGTGTGGCCCATCCCGTCGAGCCAGGCCGTGCGCCAGGCCGGATTGAGCCGCGCGGCGCGGCGGGCGGCCGAGACGGGCACGAGGCGGTCGCTGGTGCCGTGGATGAGCAGCACCGGGCGGTCGAGGTCACGCATGATCCGGTCGTACTCGCGGCGCCCGCGGAGCACGCGCAGCAGCGACCGCGCGGCACCGAGGAACTCGCCCTCGGGGTCCGGGAGCGACCGGCGCCAGGCGGCGAGCTCGATCCCGGCCTCGACGACGTCGTCGTCGGCACGTGACGGGTCGGCGAAGCACAGTGCCACAGTGCCGAGCACGCGCTGCCGGTCCGAGACGCTCTTGTTGTAGCGGGTGAGCACGAGCTCGCCGACGCGCGGCACGGCGTACATCGCGAAGGTGGCGGCGACCTGGGGGTCGGGCCGCGCACCGGGGTTGGGCAGCGCGGGGTCGACGAGCGCGAGACCCACGACCTGCTCGGGGCGACGGTCGGCGAGCAGCAGGCTCACCATGCCGCCCATCGAGTTGCCGACGAGGACGACGGGGCGGCCGAGCACCTCGTGGACGAAGCGGCTGAGCAGGGCCGCGTTGTGGTTGACGCTCGTCGCACGACCGAGGGCCGGGCTCAGCCCGAAGCCCGGCAGGTCGATCGCGACGACCCGGCGACGGGCGGCGAGCGCCGGGGCGATGCCGACCCAGTTGAGGTGCGAACCGCCCAGACCGTGGACGAGGACGACCGGCGGCGCCTCGGGCACCTCCGGATCCGCGTCGGGGCCGCCGAAGTCGACCCAGTGGACGGGGCCGTCGAGGTCGATGGTGCGGCCGACCCCTCCCCACGGGGACGCGATGTCGGTCGGAGCGGTGGACGGCGGGGTCGTCATGACCGCAGGTTACCGCCGGTCACCTGTCCGCGCCGCAGCTCCGGCAGCTCTGGCGGCACGGGCCAGCAAGTGGCGCGACTCGGGCCCGTTGTCGCTGAGCCCGGCGGCCCGGTCCCACTCGGCGGCCGACTCCGGCCACCGCGCGAGACGACCGAGCAGCTCGGCCCGCACGACGTGGAGGGCGACGTAGCCGTCGAGGTCCAGACGGTCGAGGAGGGCGAGCGCGGCCTGTGGACCGTCGAGCTCGGCGACGGCGACGGCCCGGTTGAGCCGCACGACGTCGGTCGGCGCGAGGCGCAGCAGGTGGTCGTAGAGCGCGACGACCTGGGACCAGTCGGTCTCCGCCGCGGTGCGGGCATCCGTGTGCACGGCGTTGATCGCGGCCTGGAGCTGGTACGGGCCGGGGGCGCCGCGCCGCAGGCACCGGTGCACCAGCGCCTGGCCCTCGTCGACGAGCGCGCGGTCCCAGCGGGAGCGGTCCTGCTCCGCCAGGACGACGAGCTCGCCCGCGGCGTCCGTGCGCGCCGGGCGCCGGGCCTCGGTCAGCAGCATGAGGGCCAGCAGGCCCGCGGCCTCCGGCTCGTCCGGCATCAGCTCGACGAGCAGCCGGGCCAGCCGGATCGCCTCGGCGGCGAGGTCCGGTCGGCCGAGGTCGGCGCCGGCGGTGGCCGTGTGACCCTCGGTGAAGACGAGGTAGAGCACGGCGAGGACCGAGGCGAGCCGGGCGGGCAGGTCCTCGTCGCGCGGCACCCGGTAGGGGATGCCGGCCGAGCGGATCTTGCTCTTGGCCCGGACGATCCGCTGGGCCATCGTCGACTCCGGCACGAGGAAGGCGTGCGCGATCTCGGGTGTCGTCAGGCCGCCCAGCAGCCGGAGCGTCAGCGCGATCTGGGCCTCCCGCGAGAGGGCGGGGTGGCAGCAGGTGAAGACCAGGCGCAGTCGTTCGTCCCTCACGGGTCCCTCCTCCGGGAGTCCAGAGCCGTCGTCCGGCGCGTGCAGGGCGAGCGCCTCCGTGTGGCGGGCCTCCCGCGTCGCCTCCCGGCGCAGCCGGTCGATGGCCCGGCGCCGCGCGGTCGTGATGATCCAGCCGGCGGGACTCGGCGGCATACCGTCGCGGGGCCAGCGCTCCACGGCCACGGTGAATGCGTCCTGGACGGCGTCCTCGGCGAGGTCGATGTCACCGAGCGCGCGGATGAGCACGGACACCGCGCGGCCGTGCTCGGCGCGGAAGACCCGCGCGATGTCCGCGCCCGAGACCGTCATGACGTGCGCGCCGTCACTGGTCGGTCGGCGCCTGGCCGGGGTCGCCGTCGCCCTGGAACGGGCGGACCTCGACGGGCAGGCCCGTGGCTCCGGCGATCCGCTCGGCCCAGCCGAGGACGACGTCGTAGTCGTCGGAGCGCAGGATCGTCAGGCCGCCCAGGTGCTCCTTCGCCTCGGCGAACGGCCCGTCGGTGAGGACGGCGTCGGCCACCCCGTCGCGCGGTCTGCGGATCGTCGTGGCGCTGGCCTGGTCGGCGAGGCCGCCGGCGAACACCCAACCCCCGGCCGCGCGGATGTCGGCGTTGACGACCTCGAGGTCGGCCATGACCGTCGTGAGGTCGAGGTCCTCCGGCGGCGGCCCGTCGGGCGAGAAGAGGCTGATGAGGTAGGTCTTCACGATGATCTCCTCCTGCCGGCGCTGCCGGCTGGTCGGTGGTGCACCCGGTGTGCACCCTGCACCACCTACACGAAAGGGGTCACCCGGAATCGACAGATCGCCCGGTCACGCGTCGGTCAGCCGCGCGGTCGCTGCTCGACGAGTCCGACGAGGTTGCCCTCGGAGTCGACGACGAACGCCATCCACTCGTCGGTGCCGGCCGGCCCCAGGATGTCGTCGTCGTGCCCGAAGATGACGTGCGGCTCGGCGCGCACCCCGACGCCGGCCGCTCGCAGACGCTCGACCGTGGCGTCGATGTCGTCGACCCGCAGGTAGTGCAGGGCGCTCGGCGCGCCCTGGTCGAGGAGCAGTCGCACGCCGCCGACGTCGAAGAAGACGAGCCCCGGAGGGTCGAACGTCGCGAGCGGTTCGGACCCGAGCAGGTCGCGGTAGAAGGCGGTGGCCCGGCCGAGGTCGTCGGCGTGCTGGGCGATCTGGACGAGTCCCATGCCCCGACGGTAGACCCGCGGGGGCCGCGTGCGTCAGTCCTTCGAGCTGCTGAAGGCCGCGTCGAAGGAGGCGGTCGGGCGCTCGAAGTTGAGGCCCCGGACGTACTCGAGTGCCCCGGGCGCACCGACGAGACGGTCCATGCCGGCGTCCTCCCACTCGATCGAGATCGGGCCGTCGTAGCCGATCGCGTTGAGCGTGCGGAAGCAGTCCTCCCACGGCACGTCGCCGTGACCCGTCGACACGAAGTCCCAGCCGCGGCGCGGGTCGCCCCACGGCAGGTGCGAGCCGAGACGACCGTTGCGGCCGTTGCCGATCCGCTTGCGGGTGTCCTTGCAGTCGACGTGGTAGATCCGGTCCTTGAAGTCCCAGATGAAGCCGGCCGGGTCGAGGTCCTGCCACACCATGTGGCTCGGGTCCCAGTTGAGGCCGAACGCCTCGCGGTGCCCGATCGCCTCGAGCGTCGCGACGGTGCTCCAGTAGTCGTAGGCGATCTCGCTCGGGTGCACCTCGTGGGCGAACCTCACTCCCACCTCGTCGAAGACGTCGAGGATCGGGTTCCAGCGGCGGGCGAAGTCGGCATAGCCCGCCTGGATGACGTCGTCACCCACGGGCGGGAACATCGCGACGTACTTCCAGATCGCCGACCCCGTGAAGCCGATGACGGTGTCGACGCCGAGCCGTGCCGCGGCGCGGGCCGTGTCGGCCATCCGCTCGGCCGCGCGCTGCCGCACGCCCTCGGGGTCGCCGTCGCCCCAGACGGCCGACGGCAGGATGTCCTGGTGCCGCTGGTCGATGGGGTCGTCGCAGACGGCCTGGCCGACGAGGTGGTTCGAGATGGCCCAGACCTTCAGGCCGTGGCGCTCGAGGATCTCGTGACGTGACTCGATGTAGCCGTCCTCGGAGAGGGCCCGGTCGACCTCGAAGTGGTCGCCCCAGCAGGCGATCTCGAGACCGTCGTAGCCCCACTCCCCCGCGAGGCGGCACACCTCCTCGAAGGGCAGGTCGGCCCACTGTCCGGTGAAGAGCGTGATCGGTCGGGCCATCGTGGATCTCCTTGCTGCTGCTGTGAGGGCTGCTGTGAGGGCTGCGGTGAGGTGCTGGGTCAGTGGTGGGTGGCTGCGGCGACGGGGACGCCGGCGGCCTCGAGGACGAGGTCGTGGACGTCCGCTGCCGCCACCGTCTCACGGCGCAGGCTCGCGTCCGAGGTGAGGACGACGGGTCCGTCCGCGGGGTCCGCGGGCAGCCGTCCGTGGCTGCCGCGCACCCACCGCGGATCGAGCGGGACGACCTTCATGGCATACCGCAGGCCGAGCTTCTTGCGCACGAGGCCGAGCCCGGCGCGCGCCTTGGCGGAGCGGTCGGCGGGGTCGAAGAAGAGCTCGGCGGGGTCGTAGCCGGGCTTGCGGTGGATCTCGACGCCGCGCGCGAAGTCGGGTGCGCGCTCGTCGTCGAGCCAGTAGTAGTAGGTGAACCAGGCGCGTGGCTCGGCGACGAGGACGAGGTCGCCGCTGCGCTCGTGGTCGAGGCCGTATGCCGCCTGGCCGGCCCGGTCGAGCACCTGGTCGACGCCGGGGGTCGCCTCGAGCAGCGCGCGCACCTCCTCGAGCCGGTCGGCGTCCTTGACGTAGACGTGGGCGACCTGGTGGTCGGCGACGGCGAAGGCCGCCGACGCCCACGGGTCGAGGTACTCCATCCCGGCCTGGGTGTGGACCTCGAGCAGCCCGGCTCGGCGCAGCACCCGGTTGACGTCGACGGGCTGGTCGACGGCGGTGATGCCGTACTCGCTGACGACGACGACACTGACGCCGAGGCGCTCCGCGTCGTCGAGGAGCGGCGCCAGGGTGGCGTCGAGCTCGCGCGCCGCGGCGCGGGCCTCGGGCGACTCCGGGCCGAAGCGCTGGAGGTCGTAGTCGAGGTGCGGCACGTAGGAGAGCGTCAGGTCGTGCTCGGGCAGCAGGATGCGGGTCGCCTCGACGATCCAGCGGGACGAGGCGATCGACGCGGTGGGGCCCCAGTAGTGGAAGAGCGGGAAGGCACCGAGCCGGTCGGTGAGCCGGTCGTGGAGGGCCGCCGGTCGCGTGTAGCAGTCGGGCGACTTGCGGCCGTCGGCGTGGTAGACCGGGCGCGGCGTGACGATCGAGTCGACGTCCATGCCCATGGCGTACCACCAGCAGACGTTGGCGACCCGCGCGCCGGGGTGCGCGCGGCGCAGGGCGTCCCAGACCTTCTCGCCCTCGACGAGGGCGTGGTGCTGGCGCCAGAGGAAGACCTCGCCGAGGTCGCGGAAGTACCAGCCGTTGCCGACGGCCCCGTGGTCGGCGACGGGGCGACCGGTGAGCATCGTCGACTGCACCGAGCACGTGACGGCGGGCAGCACGGTCCCGAGCGACGACTGCCAGCCGGAGGCGGCGAGCCGGGAAAGGCGTGGCATGTCCGCGAGGGCGCGCGGCGTCAGGCCGACGACGTCGAGGAGCAGCACCTTCGTGGGCTGCGTGGTCGGGGTGGGCTGCGTGGTCGGGGTGGTCATGCGGACTCCTTGAGGCCGAGATCGATGAGGGTGTCGCGCAGCCAGGCGAGCTCGCCGGCGATGCTCACGGCGAGGGCCGCGTCGTCGGTCGGGCGCACCGCCTCGGGCACGACGGTCCACGTGTAGGTCTCCACCTCGAGGTGGTCGGTCAGGGCGGTGTCACCGCCGACGAGGACGTCGAGCGAGTGCCGCAGGTCGCCGGTCGTCGCGGAGAGCGGTGGCTCGGGGGCGTGGTCGAGCGGCACGTGGAAGTGGACCCGCCACGGACGCTCGGTGCCACCCGGGCACGGGTCGAGGGGGCGCGGGCCGCCGAGCGCGTCGCCGAGGTCGTCCCGGGCCCGCAGCTGGTGGCCCTCGCCCGGCTGGCCCGGCGAGCGGGTCTGGTGCAGGAAGCGGTTCTCGTCGAAGGCGGCGAGGGCGCTGCGGGTGGCGTCGTCGCCGGGGTGCTCGACGTGCAGCGCAGCGGAGACCTGCGCCTTGACGACGCGACGGCCGGCGGCGGCGAGCCGAGGCACGGCGACGGCCGCGTCCTCGAAGCCGACCGCGAGGTGGCAGAGGTCGAGGCAGACCCCGAGCACCTCCTGATCCCACCCCGCCATCCGGTCGACGAGCTCGGTCGTCGTCTCGATGACGCAGCCCGGCTCGGGCTCGAGGCCGACGCGGATCTCGCGGCCGGTGCGGCCGCGCAGGGCGTGGAGGTGGTCGGCCAGCCGGTCGAGCTGCTCGGCGGCGAGGACCTGCCGGTCGCCGAACCACGGGTGCCGCCACCCGAGGGGAAGCGTCGAGATGCTGCCCCGGGCGGCGTCGTCGGGCAGCAGGCGGGCGAGCACCTCGGTGAGGTCGGTCGTGTAGGCGAGGCGGGCCGGCTCGGTCCAGTCCGGGTGGTAGACGCGGTGCTTGACGACCTCGTCCTGGAAGCCGCGGTAGGGGAAGCCGTTGAGGGTGACGACCTCGAGACCCCGCGCGTCGAGGGCTGCGCGCAGTCGGTCGGCCTGCCGGGGGTCGTCGGCGAGGCCACGGGCGACCGGCGCGCTGAGCCAGAGACCCAGGCCGAGGAGGTCGGCGCCGAGGTGGTGACGCACGGGCAGGGCGAAGCGGTCGAGCTGCCCGATGATCGTGTCGAGGTCCTCACCCGGGTGGACGTTGGTGCAGTAGGCGACGTGGACGGTCTGGCCGTCGGCGTGGAGCAGGCGCACGACTCACTCCCTCGCGCCGCGGAGCACGGAGTTGCCCATGAACGTCGCGCCGGCGCCGACGAGCTCGGTCTCCGGCGCCTCGGTCTCGGGCAGCTCGAGCCGCCCGCTCTGGGCGTAGAACTCGACGGGGTTGCGCCACAGCACCCGGTCGACGTCGTCGGCCGTGTAGCCCGCGGCGAGCATCGTCTCGCCGACGCGACGGGTCTTGAGCGGGTCGCTGTTGCCCCAGTCCGCGGCCGAGTTGACGATCATCCGCTCGAGGCCGTGGTGGCGGAGGATCTCGACCATGCGGTGCTCGTCCATCTTCGTGTCCGGGTAGACGGAGAAGCCCATCCAGCAACCGGACTCGGCGACGACGCCGACCGTCATCTCGTTGAGGTGGTCGACGAGGACGGCCCCCGGCTCGAGCGCCGACTCGCGCACGACGTCGAGCGTGCGGCGCGTCCCGGCGAGCTTGTCGCGGTGCGGCGTGTGCACGAGGGCCGGCAGCTCGTGCTCGGCGGCGAGCGCGAGCTGCGCGGCGAAGACGTCGTCCTCCTCCGGAGTCATCGAGTCGTAGCCGAGCTCGCCGACGGCCACGACGCGGTCCTTGGCGAGGTAGCGCGGCAGGACGTCGAGCACCTCGCGGCAGCGGGCGTCGTTGGCCTCCTTGGGGTTGAGGCCGATCGTCGCGTGGTGCGCGATGCCGTACTGCGACGCGCGGAACGGCTCCCACCCGAGGAGCGCGTCGAAGTAGTCGGTGAAGGAGCCGACGCTCGTGCGCGGCTGGCCGAGCCAGAAGGAGGGCTCGACGACGGCCCGGACGCCGGCGGCATGCATGCGCCGGTAGTCGTCGGTGGTGCGCGACGTCATGTGGGTGTGGGGGTCGAAGATGCGCACGGCTGCTCCTCAGTCGGCTCGGTGGGCAGGGGACAGGTCGAGGACCGTTCGGGCGTCCGGCGGCACGACGCGCCCGGCGGCCTCGCGCTCGGCGGCGTAGTCGCGCACCATCCGGGCCAACTCGTCGTCGGCGCGGTCGGCCAGGCCGGCGACCTGCTCGACGGGGATGCCGGTGAAGAGGACCTTGAGCACCGCCTGACGCCAGGCGTCGTCGTCGAGGTGCGCGGCGGCATACGGACCCAGCGCAGCTGCGACGAGGCGGGTGTCGTTGGTGCGCAGGGCATCCCGGACGATCGGGAGCGCGCCGTCACCGATGGCGTTCGCGCGGTCGGGTGCGTCGAGCGCGGGCAGAGCGAGCAGCACCGCACGCCGCTCGGCCGCGTCGCCGTGGTCGTAGACCCGACGCACGACGTCGACGACGTATGCCGCCGCGCCGGGCACAGCGAGCAGCAGCGCCTCGCGTGCCGCGTCGCCGTCGAGGCCCTCACGGGCCGCGGTGCGTGCAGCGGCCGGGAAGTACCGGTCGATGGCGTCGGGGTCGGACGCCACCTGGGCGATCGCGTCCTGAGTGGTCACCGGGCTCATCGGCCCACCTCCTGGGGTCGTCGGGCGGCGTCGCGGAGGAACGTGAGGCTCGAGGCGGCCAGCGACGGGGCGGCGTGCGAGTGGCGGGGCAGCTCGACGGCGACGAGGCCGGCGAACTCGATGGCCTCCAGCGCGGCGAGCACCGGGGGGACGTCCACCTCGCCCTCCCCGAAGGGCAGGTGCTCGTGGACGCCGTGCCGCATGTCGTCGATCTGGACGTTGGCGACGAGGTCACCCGCACCGAGGATGCAGGCTGCCGGTTCGGCGTCCTCGGAGCAGCGCAGGTGACCGACGTCGATCGTCAGGCGCAGCCGGTCGGGTGAGTCGAGGCGACGTCGCAGCTCGAGCACGTCGGCGATGCGCTCGACGAACATGCCCGGCTCCGGCTCGAGGGCCAGGTCGACACCGTGGGACTCGGCGACGGGCAGCAGGGCGGCGACGCCGGACTCGACGCGGGCCCAGAGCTCCTCCCGGCTCGTGCCACGCGGGGCGATGCCGCTCCAGAAGGACACGACGGGCGAGCCGACCTCGGCGGCGACGCGGATCGCTCGCTCCAGCAGGTCGATCCGTCTGTCGCGGCCTGTCTGGGACACGAGGGTGGGCTCGTGCTTGTGACGCGGGTCGAGCACGTAGCGGGCCCCGGTCTCGACGACGACCGCCAGCCCATGACGCTCCAGCAGGGCCCCGGCCCGGGCCGCGCGGCCGGCCAGGTCGGGCGCGAAGGGGTCGAGGTGGGCGTGGTCGAGGGTCAGGGCGACGCCGTCGTAGCCGAGGTCGGCGAGGAGCGCGAGCGCATCGCCGAGCCGGTGGTCGGTGAAGCCGTTGAGGCCGTAGCCGAAGCGCAGGCTCATGTCGCCGACACCCGCCTCATCGCGGCCGCACCGACCGGCGCCGATGCGGCGAGGGTGAGGGCGGCCGCGTGGTGGCCGGTCGCCGCGAGAGCCGCGCCCTGGAGCGGCACGAGGCCACGGATGCCGGCACCCGTGGCCCGGCGGACCGTGCCGGCGTCGGGGGTGCGCGCGGCGGCGAGCTGGGCGCGGAGGACGCCCACGGCATACGCCCCCGTGAGGGCGACGGAGACCGCGGCGCCCAGCGCTCCCCCGGCGCGTCCGCGTCCGGCGACCGGGACCTGGCGCAGCGCCGAGGCGGTGGCGACGGCCGCCGTCGCGACGACGCAGGCACGGGCGAGACCGGTCGAGCCGCCGTGGACCTCGCCGCGGCTCAGGGCCGTGACGCCGGCGGTGTGGACGGCGACGAGGGCGGCCGGGACGGCCGCGGCGCGCAGGCCGGACAGGCCGCCGGCACTGGCGCCGAGGAGGACGTCGAGCCCGCGGGTCGAGGCCATCGTCGCGACGCTGAGCGGACCCTGCTTCGGGGAGAGGTCGTAGGCCCAGACCGCGGCGGCGAGGACCGCGGCGGTGGCGGCCGAACGACGCCCGCCGGCAGCCGCCGCGACGGCGACACCGGTGACGGTGAGCCCGGTGGCGACGGCGAGGGCCGTCCGCGCCGGCACGCGACCGGACGGGATGGGTCGCTCCGGACGCTCGACCGCGTCGGTGCGCCGGTCGGCCCAGTCGTTGAGCGCCATCCCCGCCCAGTAGAGGCACGTCGACGCGACCGGCAGCGCCGCCGAGCGCGCGCCGGCCGGCCAGCCCGCGCTCGCCGCACCCGCGAGGGTGTCGCCGGGCACGGTGAGGGCGGCCGGTGCGCGCACCAGCTCCACGAGGTCGCGCAGGGTCGTCACGACGCGGTCGCCCAGGCGGTCAGCACCCGCTGCTGCTCGAAGAGGCGGTGCTCCTCGGAGCCGACGGGGTCCTTGAAGAAGAAGCCGAGGGCCGGCAGCGGGCCCACCTCGCCGCGACGCAGGGCCAGGTCGACGAGGCGCGCGAGGTCGATGACGAGCGGCGCGGCGAGGGCCGAGTCGCAGCCCTGCCACGTGAACTGCATCGACATCCGCGTGCCGAGGAAGCCGGAGAACGTCAGGTGGTCCCAGGCCGTCTTCCAGTCGCCGAGGTCGGCGATGTTGTCGATGTGGACCGGGCCGTCGACGGGGTGGCCGAGCATCGCCTCGAGGCCGCGGGCCTTGCTGCGGGCCTTGCTCTCCATCGCCTCGGGGTCGGCGAGCGTGGCACCGTCACCGCCGCCGAGGAGGTTGGTGCCGGCCCAGGAGCGGACCCGGAGCGCGCGGGCGGCGAACATCGGCGCGAGGACCGACTTGACGAGCGTCTCGCCCGTCTTGCCGTCGCTGCCGCCCCACGGCACGCCGTGGCGCCGGGCGAGCTCCTCGAGCGCGGGCAGGCGCGCACCCGTCGAGGGGGTGAAGTCGACGAACGCGGCTCCCGCCGTGAACGCGGCCGCCGCGTAGACGGCGCTCGGTGGGAGCGGGGACTCCCCTGCGGCCCAGGCCTGCTCGAGCGCGTCGAGCGAGGCGTGCGCGGGGTCGTCGCTGACGACCGGCTCGGTGGAGCTGACGTTGACGACGACGACGCGTGCCAGCGACTCGGCCTGCGCGAACGCGCGGATGTCGGCCGCCAGCCGCTCGACGGCGTCCGCCTGACGCTCCTCGGCGTCCCGGTGTCCGTGGCGGATCCGGCTGCAGGTGCGGTCGAGCTCGTCGGACACCAGCGCGAGAGCTGTGTGCGGGATGACGCCGGCGTCGGCGAGCTGTGCCGCGCGCTTGACGAGCGGCACGTCGGCGACGTCGTGGCCGCCGACGACGAGGTGGTCGAGCGGGACGAGGCCGGCGCCGGCCAGGTCGGGTTGCTCGGTGACGAGCCCGTCGGGTCCGGCACCGCCGGCGGTGATGAGGGCGAGGCCGGTGGCGACGGTCGTGGCGACCGAGCCGCGTGCGCCGACGAGCCAGAGTCCGGTTCGTGCGTCCGTCATGGTCGTTCTCCTCTACGTGGTGGGGCCGGTGGCCCGGCGGCGGGGGCGTGTGCCCGCCGCCGGGCCACCGGGATGGGTCAGCGCAGCGATGCGATGACCGCGTTGGCGTCGCGCTGCAGGGCGGCCGAGGCCGCCGCGTCGCGGACGTTGGAGCTGGACTTCGCTGCCGCGACGAAGCCCTCGAGCTGCGAGATCGCTGCCGCGGTGCGACCACCGGCGACGTGCTTCTCGGCCTGCTGGAGACGCTTCTCGAGCTCCTTCTCACCCGTCGGGGTGACGAGTCCCTCGCGGGACAGCCGCTCCGTCAGGGCGGTGAGCGTCAGCAGCGACGTGCGGGTCGTGAAGGTCACCGTCGTGCTGCGCTCGAGACCGGCCTTGTCCTTCGCCGTGACGACGAGGGTGTGGCTGCCCAGCGAGAGCGTCCACAGGGCGAGCGGCTTGTCGGCCGCGACCGGGGTGCCGTCGACCGTGGCGGTCACGGTGTCGATGCCACTCGTCGCGTCCGTCGCCGTCCACGTCACGTCACCGGAGTTGCCGACGGTGGCGCCGTCGGTCACCCCGGACACCGCGACCGCAGGCTGGGTCTTGTCGAGCCTGACCGTCACCGAGCCGACCTGCGAGACGTTGCCGCCGTTGTCGGTGGCGCGGTAGAGCACGGTCGTCGTGCCCTCGGTCGAGATCGTCAGCGCCGTGTTGGCGTTGACCCACGTGGCCCCGCCGTCGGTGGAGCGCTGGCGCGAGGCGACGGTGCCGTTGTCGGTCGCGTTGACCGTCACGGTGACGTTGCTCGTGTACCAACCGTTCGCACCGTTCGGCGTCGCCGGGTTCAGCGTCGCCGAGACGACCGGGGGCCTGACGTCGGCGACGCCGTTGCCCACGAAGGTGAGGGAGTCGAGGACGACCCCGCCCGACGAGGTGACGTAGAGCTTGCCGGTGCCGGTGGGCTTCGACGACAGCGTCGCTGCCGCGTCGCTCCAGCCGGAGCCGTTCACCGCGATGGTCCCGAAGGGAGCCGCCGTCGGCGAGTCCCACCGGAGCGACAGGGTGCCGCTGCCGGAGGCGCGGGCCGTCACACCGGTGACGCCGACGAGGTTCGCCGGGTCCCAGGCCAGCCAGTCACCGGCGTCGAACGAGGTGACCTTGCGCAGGCCGCTCGCCGAGTCGTCGTTCGTGATCTCGACGCCCTGGGTCGCGTCGGCCCACTCGGCCTCCTGCTTCTTGGGATTGAGGATCAGCTGCTCGGTGGTGGTCGCACCGGGCAGGCCGTTGGCGCCGTTGTCGGTGTAGGTGATGACGACGACGCCGAAGATGTTCTCCGTCTCGCCGTGCTGGGTCGCGTCGGCGGGGGTCGGGATCGCGAACTGGCAGCCCGTGCCCTGGCTCAGCGGGTGGGCGTGCGCGTCGTGGCCCAGGCCGAAGGTCCAGGTCACGCGGGAGCACACCGTCGCCGTCCCGTCCTCGGGGTCGGCGGTCGTGACGGTGAACGGCACGGCCTGGCCCCAGTCGAAGAAGGCACCGTTGGGCGGCGTGGCGATGGTGACGGTCGGGGCGACGTTGCCGACGCTGATCGACGTGCTCGTCAGCCCACGACGGCCCTCGGGGTCGGTGACACGCAGTCGTGCCGTGTACTTCCCGAGCTGGGTGTACGTGTAGCTCGCCGTGGCGCCGGTCGCGTCGAACGTGCCGTTGCCGTCGAAGTCCCACTCGTAGGTCAGGGCCCCACCCTCGGGGTCGACCGAGCCGGACGCGTCGAACCGGACCGTCAGCGGCGCGCTGCTGCTGCTGATCGGGTTCGCCGCGATCTTCGCCTGGGGCGCCTTGTTGCCGGGCGAGTAGTCGATCCGGTAGAGGCCGGCGTCGGGGTTGGCCCGGAAGAAGCCGTCGCCGTAGTCGAGGACGTAGAGCGACCCGTCCGGACCGAACTCGATGTCGATCGGGCTGTCGGTGATCGGCTGGCCGTTCGTCTCGAGGTCCCGGTTCGGCAGGAAGTGCGTGATGTGGTCGACGGGTCCGTTGGGCCACTGCACGTCGAACACCGCGAGGTAGTCCTGCGAGAACTCGGCGAAGAACGCCTTCTTGTCCCAGTAGGCCGGGAACTTCGTCGTCGACGGGTTGGTCGCGTCGTAGTGGTAGACCGGGCCGCCCATCGGGCCCTGGCCGCCCTGCGGGTCGAAGTCGGTCAGCTCGGGCCAGGGCTGGTGCGTGTTGTTGTCGCCGTAGTAGAGCGTCGGCGCGGTCGCCGGGGGCACCTGGGCGAGACCGGTGTTCCACGTCGAGTTGTTCAGGGCGCCGGCGCTGCAGTCGAACCACGGACCGGGCGTCGCCGTCGCGAAGTTCCACTCGTTGTAGTTCGCGTTGGGCCCGTGGCAGTAGGGCCACCCGCCGTTGACCGGCTTGGTGATGGCCGTCGACTGCCACTCGACGTAGCCCATCGGGCCGCGCTGCGCGTCGGGGGCTCCGGCGTCGGGACCGTAGTCGCCCCACGACACGGAGTTCGTGATCGGGTCGACGTCCATCCGGAACGGGTTGCGCACGCCCATGACGAAGATCTCGGGCCGCGTCTTGGCCGTGCCCGGCGCAAAGAGGTTGCCCGGCGGGATCGTGTAGGACCCGTCGGCCTCCGGGTGGATGCGCAGGATCTTGCCGCGCAGGTCGTTCGTGTTGCCGGCGCCGCGACGCGAGTCGAAGCCGGGGTTGAAGCCGGGCGCGTTGTTGTTCGGCGCGAAGCCGTTGGCGCCCGGCGCGCTCGCCGGCGTGTTGTCGCCGGTCGAGAGGTAGAGGTTGCCGTCGGCGTCGAAGTCGACGTCACCGGCGACGTGGCAGCACTGGCCGCGCTGGGTCTCCACCTTGAGGATGACCTGCTCGCTCGCGAGGTCGAGCTTGTCGGCGGCGTCGTCCCAGCGGAAGCGGCTCAGCTGGTTGTAGCCCTTCCACTGGTCCCAGTAGGAGGCGTCCGCACCCGCGGGCAGGCTGTTCGGCGCCGACCCGGTCGGGGTCGTCGTCACGTACGGCGCCGTCATGGTGCGCGGTGCGTAGTAGAGGTAGACCCACTTGTTCGTGTCGAAGTCGGGGTCGATGGTGACGGTCTGGAGACCGTCCTCCGAGTTGTTGTAGACCGGGAGGGTGTTGACCACCTTGGTGACGCCGGTGTCGGGGTCGACCAGGCGGACGTCGCCGTTGCGGGCGGTCGTCAGCACGCGGCGGTCCGGCAGCACGGCCATGTCGATCGGCTCACCGGTGTCCTTGGTGAGCGTGATCTTCTCGTAGTTCGACCAGTCGAGCGCCGGCTCGGAGCCGTGGTCGACCCCGTCGTGCGCCTGGGCGGGGAGGGTGGCCACGGCGCCGAGCGCCGTGCAGGCGAGGACGGCTGCCGCAGTTGTGGCAACCAGCCTCCTCGCCCTGGATCGCGAAGTAGCATTCATCGGTACGTCCTTCTTGACAGAGACGGGCGAAGCCGGTCCCCGGGGAGCGCGCCGCTGCAACGGCACTGCACTCCCCGGGGGTCGGCGTTTCGTGCTTCAGGCCCCGTGGGGAACGGGACGGCGTCAGCCGCGAAGGGCGGCCATGTTGTCGTAGCTGACCTTCGAGAGCTCCATCGACTGGTTCGGTGCCGTCGTGGCGTTGCCCGGTGCGGTGTCCATCTCCCACATCGGGTTGTGCGAGCCCTTGGCACCGACGCGACGCAGGAACGTCGAGTAGTCGATGTCGCCCTGGCCGAAGGGGGCCATGACGTAGCCGTTCGCCTGCGTCGTGTCGATCTTGCCGTCCTTGGCGTGGAAGAGCGGGAAGCGGTTCGTCTGGGCGGCGACGACGGCGGCCGGGTCGAAGAGTGACGTGACGACCGATCCGTCCGGAGCGGTGTACGCCTTGTGCTTGTACTGCGCGACGTGCGCCCAGTAGATGTCCATCTCGAGGTAGACGTGCTTCGGGTCGGTGTTCGCGAGGAAGTGCTCGAGGCGACGGATGCCGGACGAGCGCGTCGGCCGGCCGGTCGCGTCGAGCGGCCCGCTGTCGAGCAGGAAGCTGTAGGCGATGTCGTGGTTGTGCGTGTAGAGCTTGAGGCCGTGGCGCGATGCCCGCTCGCCGTAGAAGTCCCAGCGTGCTGCGGCGGCCTCCCAGTCGGCGACGTAGGCGCTGCTCGTCGGGTCGCTGCCCGTGCCGATGTGGCCCATGCCGAGGATGTTGGCGATCTCGCAGGCCGTGTCGAACGCCGCGATGTTGGCGTCCGTGATCGTCGACGGGACGGAGCCGTGGTTGCCCTCGGCCTGGAGGCCGAGGTCGTCGAGCCACGAGCGGAGCAGGGTCGCACCCTCGACGGTGTTGAGGTTGGCACCACCCTCCGAGTTGGCGTTCTGGGTGAGGCCGGCGAACTCGATCTGGCGGTAGCCGATCGAGGACAGCTCGGTGAGCACCTCCTTGAAGCCGGAGGCGTACGGCGAGGTCAGCGGGTTGCGGCTGACGGCATCGCGCACGGTGTAGAGGATGATGCCGCGGCGGGGCGCCGGGATGAGGACCCCGTTGGCGCCGGGGGCGGCCTGGGCCGCGGCGGCCCCGGTCACGGCGACGGCGGCCGCCATGCCGGTCGTGGCTGCGAAGAACTGGCGACGGTTGAGGCCGAGCTTGCTGACGAGCTTGAGCGGGTTGACGTCATTGTCGTGCATGTGAGCTTGCTCCTTCAGGGGGTGACAGAGACGAGACGTGCGGTTGAGCCGAATCTCCTTGTCTTTGGGCGAGGTCGGGTGCACCACCGCAGCGTTCAGGACATGGCCGGTGACGTCGCGTGGGCCCCGTCGATCGGGGTCCAGGACCCCTCCCGCTCCACGCTCGTCTCGACCGCCGACAGGATCCGCTGCACCTGGAGCCCGTCGGAGAAGGAAGGCCGGGGGTCGGTGCCCTCGGCGATGGCGGTCAGCAGGTCGACCGCCTGGTGGGTGAAGCCGTGCTCGTAGCCGAGCACGTGACCGGGTGGCCACCAGGACGCCACGTAGGGGTGGCTGGACTCGGTGACGAGCACCCGGGTGAAGCCGGCGTCTCGGCTGGGGACACGTCCGTCGAAGACGTGCAGGACGTTCATGTCCTCGAAGTCGAAGGCGAGCGAGCCCTCGGTCCCGTTGATCTCCAGCCGGATCGCGTTCTTGCGGCCGTTGGCGAAGCGGGTCGCCTCGAACGTGGCGAGGGCGCCGCCGCTCATCCGCGAGACGAGGACGGCGGCGTCGTCGACGGTCACCGGACCGGTGGTGGCCGAGCCGTTCTGGGCGGCCGAGGCACTGATCCCGCCGGTGCCGACCGTCGTCGGGTCGGCGACCGGCCGCTCGCGCACGAACGTCTCGGTGAGCGCGCTGACGCCGGTGAGGTGCTCACCCGTCACGAACTGGGCGAGGTCGACGATGTGCGCGCCGATGTCGCCGAGCGCCCCGGAGCCGGCGCGCTCCTTCTGGAGCCGCCAGGTGAGCGGCGACTGGGGGTCGACGAGCCAGTCCTGGAGGTAGGCGCCTCGGACGTGGAGGATGCGACCGAGGCGTCCCTCCGCGACGAGGCGACGCGCGTACGCGATGGCCGGGACCCTGCGGTAGGTGAAGCCCACCATCGAGCGGACCCCCCGCGACCGGGCCGCCTCGGCCGCCACGACCATCGCCTCGGCCTCCCCGACCGAGTTGGCGAGGGGCTTCTCGCAGAGCACGTGCTTGCCGGCCTCGAGCGCGGCGACCGCGATCTCGGCGTGGGTGTCGCCCGGCGTGCAGATGTCGATGATGTCGATGTCGTCACGCTCGAGCAGGCGTCGCCAGTCGGTCTCGACCCCGGCCCAGCCGAAGCGGTCGGCCGTGTCGCGCGCAGCCGCCTCGTTGCGCCCGGCCACGGCGACGAGACCCGGCGCGGCCGGCACGTCGAAGTAGCTGCGCGCGTTGCGCCAGGCCTGGGAGTGGGCCCGCCCCATGAAGGCGTAGCCGATCATCCCGACCCCGAGGGTGGGCTTGGTGGGTGTGCTCATGACGTCCTCACATCCGACGTGGGGTGGTACCGCTGACGGTTCGGTCCTGCGTGCGGTGCGGTGCCCGCGTCACCGGTGCGGCGGCGCGGGCACCGACCGGTCAGGACTCGAAGCCGAGAGGCAGGTACTGCTCGACGTTCTCCTTGGTCACGACGGGCGCGTTGAGGACGACGCGGTTGGGCACCTCGACCTGGACGAGGTCGCTCAGACCCTTGTTCTGGGCGATGAGGCGCGCGAGCTTGATGCCGTCAGCAGCCTGGGTCGGCGGGTAGATGACCGTGGCCTCCATCTTGCCCTCCTGGATCCAGCGCATCGCGTTGGCCGAACCGGCACCGCCGATGAAGGCCATCTCGTGGCGGTTGGCCTGGTCGAGGGCAGCCATGACGCCGACACCCTGGTCGTCGTCGTGGTTCCAGAGGACGTCGATCTTCGGTGCGGCCTGGAGCAGGTTGGATGCCTGCTTCTCACCGGACTCGACCGTGAACTCGGCCGCGACCCGGTTGTCGACGGTCTGGTTGCACGCCTTGAGCGCGTCGGCGAAGCCCTTGCTGCGGTCCTGGGTCAGGGGCAGGGCGTCGATGCCGGCGATCTCGGCGATGACCGGGTTGGTGAGGTTCTTGTCCTTGACGATCTTGCAGGCGTAGGTGCCGGCCGAGACGCCCATGCCGTAGTTGTCACCGAGGATCGTCGCGCGGGCGGCGAACGGGCTCGAGAACTCACGGTCGACGTTGATGACGGGGATGCCGGCCTGCATCGCCTTGGTCGCGATCTCGGTGAGCGCAGCGCCGTCCGTCGGGAGCAGCACGATGGCGTCGACCTTGTCGTTGATGAAGGTCTCGATCTGGGCGATCTGGGCGCTGGCGTCGTTGGTGCCCTCGGCGGCCTTGAGCTCGATGTCGCTGTACTTCTTCGCCTCGGCGAGGGCCGAGTTGTTGACGGCGGCGAGCCAGCCGTGGTCGGCGGCCGGTCCGGAGAAGCCGATGACGACCTTCTTGCCGGGGGCGTCGTTGTCGCTCACGGCGTTGCTGGCCTGCTGGGTCGAGGCCGCGGGAGTCGTGGCCGGGTCGTTGCTCGTGCACCCGGCGGCGACGAGTGCCGAGCTCAGGGCGACCGCCAGGACGGCGATGCGCTTGGTCGAACGGGAGAGTGATGCGGACACGCTGACTCCTATGTGAGCGAAGAGGGGTGGTGCGGTGTGAGTGGTGCTCTGCCGTGCTGGTGGTGCTGTCGACCGGGCCGTTCGGCTAGCCCGACCTGGTGCGGGAGACCCGCTGCTGGAGCAGGACTGCGGCGACGATGATCGCCCCCTTGGCCACCGCCTGCGTCGACGTGTCGAGGTTGTTGAGGGTGAAGACGTTGGTGAGCGTCGTGAAGATGAGGACGCCGAGGACGGTGCCGACGATCGTGCCGCGACCGCCGCTGAGGAGCGTGCCTCCGATGACGACGGCCGCGATCGCGTCGAGCTCGTAGAGGGTGCCGTGCGTCGAGGTGCCGGTCGTCGTGCGGGCCATGATCATCACCGCCGCGATGCCGCAGGCGACACCGAGCAGGATGTAGAGGTACATCGTCTGGCGCTGCACCCGGATGCCCGCGAGGCGAGCCGCTTCGGGGTTGCCCCCGATGGCCAGCGTGCGTCGGCCGAAGGTCGTGCGGTTGAGCAGGACCCAGCCGACGACGGCGACGATCGCGAACATGATCACGAGGACGGGGATGCCGAGGACGCTGCCGCCGAAGAAGTCGATGAAGCCTCGCTCGCGGATGATCTGGGTGCGGCGCTTGGCGATGATCTCGGCGAGCCCTCGGGCGGCCGCGAGCATCGCGAGGGTGGCGATGAACGGCGCCATCCGCCCGTACGCGATGAGCACCCCGTTGACGAGACCGCAGACCGCACCGACGACGAGCGCCGCGAAGACCAGGACGATCCAGTGGTAGTTCGCGGCCATCGTCTGCGTCGCCACCGTCGTGGCCCAGACGGACGAGAGGGCGACGATGGCGCCGACCGAGAGGTCGATGCCGCCTCCGGAGATGACGAACGTCATGCCGACGCTGACGACACCGATGACCGAGCCGAGGCGCAGGATCGTCAGGGCGTTCTCGGGGCTGGCGAAGCGGTCGCCCGCCGTGATGATGCCGACGACGATGAGGAGCAGGAGGGCGAGCACGAGGCCCGCGTTGCGCCCGGCCGGTCCGCTGAGGAAGCCGGCGAGGCCCCCTTCCCGGCGGGGGGCGGCACCACCGACCGGTGGTCCGCTCGGGGTGGCCGTGGCCTCCCCCTCGGTGCGGCCGGCGACGGGCTCCCCTGCCTGGTCGACCTTCGTGACGTCGGCGCTCATGCCGCGTCTCCCTTCAGGATGATGTCGAGGACGGCGTGCTCGTCGAGCTCGTCGGCCGGGCCCTCGTGACGGACGGTGCGGTCGGCGAGGACCAGCACCCGGTTGGACAGCCCCAGGACCTCGGGGATCTCGCTGGAGACGACGACGACGGCGACGCCCTCGTCGGTGAGGCGACGGATCAGTGCATAGATCTCGGAGCGGGCGCCGACGTCGACGCCACGGGTGGGCTCGTCGAGGAGCAGTACCTTGCAGCCGCGGAGCAGCCAACGGGCCAGGACGACCTTCTGCTGGTTGCCGCCGGAGAGGGTGCGCGACTCGCGGTGCACGCCGCGGGGGCGGACGTCGAGCGACTCGACCAGCTCCTCGGCAGCCTCGACCTCGGCTGACCCGTCGAGCAGGCCGCCTCGTGAGAAGCGGGGCAGCGTCGCGAGCGTGATGTTCGAGGCGAGCGAGGCGCCGAGGACGAGCGCCTGGCTCTTGCGCTCCTCGGGGCACAGGCCGATCCCGGCGGCGACGGCTGCGGCGACGGACCCGCCGCGCACCACCGTGCCGTCGACGGTCACCGTGCCGCCCGTGGCCTTGCGGGCGCCGAAGATCGTCTCGACGACCTCGCTGCGCCCCGAGCCGACGAGGCCCGCGAGCCCGACGACCTCACCGGGTCGGACGTCGAAGCTGACGGAGCCGAACTCGCCCGCCCGGCTGAGGCCCTCGATGCGGAGGACGGGCTCGGCGTCGGCGACGACCTCGGGCTTGGCCGGGAAGACGTACTCGATGGAGCGACCCGTCATGAGCCGGATGAGCTCCTGGGTCGGCGTGGACTTGGCGTCGAGGCCGGTCGCGACCGTCTTGCCGTCCTTGAGCACCGTGACGCGGTCGCCGATCTCACGGATCTCCTCGAGACGGTGGGAGATGTAGACGACGGCGATGCCCTGGTCGGTGACCTCGCGGATGACCCGGAAGAGCTGGTCGACCTCGCCGGCGTCGAGCACCGCGGAGGGCTCGTCCATGATGATGAGCTGCGCGTCGCGCGAGAGGGCCCGGGCCATGCTGACGATCTGGCACGACGCCGCCGAGAGGGTGCCGACCTCGGCGGCGGGCGAGATCTCGGGGTGGCCGAGGCGGGCGAGCAGCCGAGCGGCCTCGCGGCGGGCAGAGGTGCGCTGGGAGAACCCGAAGCGCGTCGGCTCGTGCCCGAGGAAGATGTTCTCGGCGACGGTGAGGCCCTCGACGAGGTCGAGCTCCTGGTACATCGTCGCGACGCCGAGGTCCATCGCGGCCTGCGGGTGGTGCAGGGTGACCGCGTCGCCGGCCCACTCGATGGTGCCCTCGTTGGGCTCGTGGACGCCGGCGAGCACCTTGATGAGGGTGCTCTTGCCCGCGCCGTTCTGGCCGAGCAGGCAGTGCACCTCGCCGGACTGCACGTCGAGGTCGACGCCACCGAGGGCCACGACCCCGGGAAAACGCTTGACCACGTTCGTCATTCGCAGGAGAGGGGCGCCTGCTACATCTCGCCGTCGAGATTCCATGCGTCACACCGTGACCCACTTTTGTCGGGACGTCAAGCAAAAGTTTTCTCGTTGAGACATCAAAGCCTGATGCATGACATACCGAAGCCGCGTGTGCTTGACTTGAAACGTGCGTCCAGAGCCATCGTCGTCCGCGTATGCCGCCACCGCCGTGAGCGGCGCCGGCGAGCTGCTGCAGCTGCTGCGCGACGAGACGCCACGCACCCGCGCCGAGCTCGCGAAGCTCACCGGACTCGCCCGCTCGACGGTCGGCGCGCGCGTCGACGCGCTGCTCGCCACCGGCCTGCTCGCGCCGAGCGGTGAGGCGGTGAGCACCGGCGGCCGACCGCCCGTCCGCTTCGCCTTCAACCCCGAGGCCCGCGTCGTCGTCGGCGCCGACATCGGCGCCACGCACGGCCGGGTCGCCCTGACCGACCTCAGCGGTCGTCCGATCTGCGAGATCGGCGAGAACCTCGACATCACCGACGGCCCCGAGGTCGTCCTCGACTGGCTCGTGGCGACGACCCGCCGGCTCCTCGAGCAGGCGGGCCGCGAGCCCCGAGACCTCATCGGCATCGGCATCGGCGTGCCCGGGCCCGTCGAGCACTCGAGCGGACGCCCGATGCGACCGCCGATCATGCCCGGCTGGGACGGCTACGACGTGCCGGCCCACGTGCGCCGCGACTTCGACGTGCCGGTCCTCGTCGACAACGACGTCAACATCATGGCGCTCGGCGAACACGCGATGGCTCACCCCGACGTCGAGCACCTCCTCTTCGTCAAGGTCGCCACGGGCATCGGCGCCGGCATCATCAGCGGCGGGCGCCTGCACCGCGGGGCCGTGGGCGCCGCCGGCGACCTCGGCCACGTCGCGGCGCCGCACGCCCCCGAGGTGCTCTGCTCGTGCGGCAACGTCGGCTGCCTCGAGGCGGTCGCCAGCGGGCCGGCGATCTCCAAGGCGCTCAAGGAGATCGACATCGTCGCCGAGTCCAACAAGGACATCGTCGACCTCGTCCGGGGCGGCAACATCCCCGCCGCCCTCGCGGTGCGTCAGGCCGGGCGCACCATCGGCGAGGTGCTCGCCACGTGCGTCAGCCTGCTCAACCCCTCGGTCATCGTCATCGGCGGCTCGCTCGTCCAGGCGGGCGAGAGCCTCATCGCCGGCGTGCGCGAGGTCGTCTACGGTCGCTCGCTCCCCCTCGCCACCGGCGTGCTCCAGATCGTGCCCGCCACCACCGGCGTGCAGGCCGGCGTCATCGGCGCGGCCACGATGGTCATCCAGCACGCCCTGACGGCCGACCGCGTCGATCTCGCCATCGCCCAGTCGGCGTCCTGAGGCGTCGGCTCGCTTCGCTCGTCAGTCCAGGCGTGAGGCACGCCGGACCTGCGGCACGGCGGCCCGACCCGCCACAATGGGGTCCATGACCGATCACCGGCCCGTCGAGACGTGGCTCACCGACATGGACGGCGTCCTCGTGCACGAGGAGGACGCGATCGCCGGAGCCGCCGAGTTCGTCACGGCGCTCAAGGAGTCCGGCCGGGGCTTCCTCGTCCTGAC
This sequence comes from Terrabacter sp. P2_E3, assembly GCF_056403915.1. NCBI lineage: Bacteria > Bacillati > Actinomycetota > Actinomycetes > Micrococcales > Intrasporangiaceae > Terrabacter > Terrabacter sp. P2_E3. The sequence goes on along the minus strand of NZ_JBFUEN010000022.1, from coordinate 7,132 downwards.
GAACAACTCGATCTTCACGCCGCGCGACCTGCGCGCCCGACTGCTCCGCAGCGGCATCGACGTGCCGGAGGAGGCGATCTGGACCTCCGCCCTGGCGACGGCCCAGTTCCTCGCCGAGCAGCGCCCCGGCGGCTCGGCCTACGTCGTCGGCGAGGCGGGCCTGACAACGGCGATGCACGACGTCGGCTACGTCATGACCGACCGCGACCCCGACTACGTCGTGCTCGGCGAGACGCGGACCTACTCGTTCGAGGCCATCACCCGCGCGATCCGTTTGATCGAGAAGGGCGCCCGCTTCATCGCGACGAACCCCGACCCGAGCGGCCCGAGCCCGGCCGGCACCCTCCCCGCCACCGGCTCGGTCGCCGCCCTCATCTCGACGGCCACCGGTCGCCAGCCCTACTACATCGGCAAGCCGAACCCGCTCATGATGCGCAGCGCCCTCAACCGCCTCGACGCGCACTCCGAGACGACGATCATGGTCGGCGACCGGATGGACACCGACATCATCAGCGGGCTCGAGGCGGGCCTGCGCACCGTCCTCGTCCTCACCGGCTCGACGAGCCGCGAGCAGGTCGAGCACTTCCCCTACCGCCCGAGCCGGATCGTCGACTCCGTCGCCGACCTCGTGCGCTTCGTCGCGCACGAGGACTCCCAGCGGCACTGAGCCGCAACGGAGCCCACGACGACGTATGCCGTCACGCCCGTCGGTGACGGTCGTGACGGCATACGTGCTGCTGGCCCGTCGGGGCCGGCTGGTCAGGGCAGGTAGTACGTCGGGTTGGGCAGCTTGACCGCACGGTCGGCGTGGCCGCCGATGAGGTCGCTGTACTGGTCGCCGAGGTTCGCGACGACGTCGTAGCCGAGGTCCTGCTCGATGTGGGCGCGGGTCGTCGACTTGTACTCGATGGTCGTGCACGTCGGGTAGGCCTTGCAGTGGCCCTGCATGTAGGCCGGCGGCGTCTCGCTCGAGCGCCACTTCGTGAAGTAGAGGTCGTCGCTGAACTGCGGGTAGCCCTGCTCGTGGAGGTTGGCGAGCGTCGCGGCCTTCTGGCCGGTGTTGCGACCCGTCAGACCGATGACCGTGCAGCCGGAGTCGGCGACGGCCTTGACGACAGAAGGCATCCCGGGCGTCGCCGGGAAGAGCTTGTTCTGGACCCAGTAGTCCTGGCGCACGGGGTTGAAGACGAACTTCATGTCCGCCACCTCCATGTCGTAGGTCCACAGGGTCGTGTCGTCGGCGTCGAAGACGACGGCCGGCTTCGAGCCGGAGCGGGCGCCCTGCCGGCACTCGTTGACGAGCCGCTGGGTCGTGCGACGCTCGAGGGCGGCGAGCTCGGTGATGTACGGCGAGCTCGTCTTGTCAGCGATGCCGGTGCCGGGGTCGCCGTAGTAGGTGGCGATCGTCTTCTTGACCGAGTCGATGTTGGGGATGCCCTCACCGCTCTCGGTGAGGCCGCTCGAGCCGTCCGGCTTCATCGTGAAGTGGGTGCGCGGCGCGAGGCGGGGCTCGCTGACCCCGGGCAGGTCGGGCGACGGGAGGTAGTACGTCGGGTTGGGCAGCTTGACGTTGCGGTCGGCGTGCCCGCCCTGCAGGTCGGACCACTGGTCGCCGATGTTGAGGACGATGTCGTAGCCGAGGTCCTGCTCGATGTGCTTGCGCGTGCCCGCCTTGTACTCGACGGTCGTGCACTTGGCGGTGGCGCACGTGATGTACGCCGGCGGCGTCGACCCGGCCCACTTCGTGAAGTAGTGGTCGGGGGTGAAGGCGTTGTAGCCGACGTCCTTGAGGTTGCCGATCGTCGCGTCCTTCTGGGCCGCGCCCCGGCCGGTCAGGCCGAAGATCGTGAAGCCCATGGCGTCGGCCTCGTTGACGAGGTCGACCATGGTCGGCGTCGCCGGGAAGAGCTGGTGCTGGACCCAGTAGTCCTGGCGCACGGGGTCGAAGACGAACTTCATGTCCGCGACCTCCATGTCATAGGTCCAGAGCGTCGTGTCGTCTGCGTCGAGCACGATGGCCGGCTTCGTACCCGCTCGCTCCGCGGCGGCATACGTCCGCTTGAGCTGGGCCCGGAGACCATCGGTGATCCGGCCCATCTCGGAGATGTAGGGCGAGCTCGTCCGGTTGGCCAAGCCCGTGCCGGGGTCTCCGTAGTAGCTGTAGATCGTCTTCTTGACCGAGTCGATGTTGGGGATGCCGGCGCCGTCGGCGCGGGCGCCGCTCGAGCCGTCGGCGGCCATGACGAAGTGGGTGCGCGGGGTCAGGGTCTGGTCGTGGCGGCCGCCGGCGTCGCCGTGGGCGAGGGCCGGGGACGCGCTGGCGATTACCAGGGAGCCGATGATCGAGCCGACGGCTGCGACGGCGAGGCCGGTGGATCTGGGGGTGGGACGCCTCATGGGTTCACCTCTGGGGCTGCTCGGGGTGCGGGTGGGCCGCTCGACCGTAGTCCCGGGCATGCCCCCGCGGGGGTCTGGCGACCCGCCGCGAGGGCATTCCCATCGAAATGGCATGGAACTCCCAGACTTCACCCAGACTCACGCCAGGTGGTGGGTCTCCGCGAGGGCGTAGACGGGGGTGTCGATGCCCTCCATCCGGGCCTTGAGCTGCATCGCGAGGTAGCGGGAGTAGTGCCGCGACTGGTGCAGGTTGCCCCCGTGGAACCACAGGTTGTCCTGTCGCGTGGGCTTCCACATGTTGCGCAGCTCGCCCTGCCAGGGACCCGGGTCCTTCGTCGTGTCGGAGCCGAGCCCCCAGCACTTCCCGACCGCGTCGGCGACCTCCTGGCTGATGAGCCGGGCGGCCCAGCCGTTCATCGAGCCGTAGCCGGTGGCGTAGACGACGGCGTCGGCCTCGAGCTCGGTGCCGTCGGTGAGGACGACGGCGTGCTCGGTCAGGTGGTCGACCTGCCCGCGCACCAGCCGGATCGCGCCCTTCGCGACGAGCTCGGAGGCGCCGATGTCGATGTAGTAGCCGGAGCCGCGACGCAGGTACTTGAGGAAGAGGCCCGAGTCGTCGTCGCCGAAGTCGAGGTCGAAGCCGGCCGCCTCGAGCGCGGCGTAGAAGTCCTTGTCCTGTGCACGGATCGCGTCGAAGGCCGGTCGCTGGAAGTCGGCGAGGATCTTGTAGGGGATCGAGGCGAAGACGAGGTCGGCGGTGTCGTGGTCGATCCCGCTCGCGACGGCCTCCTCGGAGTAGAGCGGGCCGAGGACCTGGTCCATGAGCGAGTCGGACCGCACGATGTGCGTGCTCGACCGTTGGAGCATGATCGGCTCGGCGCCGTTCTGCCACAGGTCGGCACAGATGTCGTGGGCCGAGTTGTTCGAGCCGATGACGACGACCTTCCTGCCGGCGTAGCGCGCGCCGCCCGGGTGCTTGCTGCTGTGGTGCTGGTCGCCCTGGAAGACGTCCTGCCCGGGCAGCGTCGGCACGTTGGCGATGCCGCTCATGCCGGTGGCGAGGACGAGCTGCGCCGGGTGGAGCACGACCTCGCGCCCCTCGCGGGTCACGTGCACGGTCCATGCCCCGGTCTCGGGGTCGAAGGTCGCCGACGTCGCCTCGCTGTTGCTCCAGTAGTCGAGCTCCATGACTTTCGTGTAGCTCTCGAGCCAGTCGCCCATCTTGTCCTTGGGGGTGAAGACGGGCCAGTGGTCGGGGAAGGGCAGGTAGGGCATGTGGTCGTACCAGACCGGGTCGTGCAGGCACAGCGAGTGGTAGCGGCTGCGCCACTGGTCGCCGGGCCGTGGGTACTTGTCGACGACGAGCGTCGCAACGCCGAGACGCTTGAGCCGCGCGGCGAGGCCGATGCCGCCCTGGCCGCCGCCGACGACGAGGACGTAGGGCTCGGCGTCGACGCCGAAGGACTCGACCTCCTGCTGCCGTTTGTCGAGCCAGTTCTCGGTCGAGACGTTGACGCCGTGCTCGGCGCCACGGGGCCGACGCGTGCCGGACGGCTCTGGGTGGTCCTTGAGCGACTGCGCGCTCGTCAGCAGGGTCCAGGCCAGGCCGTCGCGGACGCGGACCAGGCCCTTGCCGGTGAAGGTGGCGTTGCCGTAGGTGAACCACGCCTCGTGGACGCCGTCGGCCTCGGACTCGCTCGTCGCCACGATGTCGGTGGGCCACGCGCCGGGCTCGATGCCGGTGAGCATGTCGCCGATCTGCCCGCGCCCCTCGGACGTGTGGATGTTCCACGTCATGCTGATGAGGTCGCGCCAGTAGCACTCGTCGCCGAAGAGACCGGTCACCCGGTCGACCTCGCCGGAGGCCAGCGCGTCCCCGAACCTCCCGAGCCACTCGCTCGCCGTCAACTGCTCACCCATCGCCAGCTCCTTCGTCCACGTGGTGGGGTCGTGGGGCTGACGCTAGGAGCGCGTGGGGTCGCCGGACAGGGTTGCAGAACGTTGCAGGTCGTCCCCGCTGGCGTATGCCGGGTGCTCAGGTCGCGTCGGTCCGCACCGTCGCGGGCGTGGTGAGGCGGTAGGGCCGGCTCTCGACGAGGCCGCCGAGGCGCTTGCGCAGGCGCGACATCTCGGCCCGGATCGTCACGGGCGTCGTCGCGCCGTCGAGCAGGGCCATGAGGGCGGCGGTGTCGAGCCCGGCGGGATGGTGCGCGAGGAGGGCGACGATCTCGGCATGCCGCTCGGACAGGGCGATCTCGACGGTCGACCCCGCGGTCGTGACGAGGAGGCGCGGGCTCGGGTGGCGCACCACCTCGACGGACGCCGGGGCGCTGACCGCCTCGTGGAGCACCCAGCCGCCGGTGATCGCCTCGGCCCGGACCTGCCCGATCTCGGGCACCCACACCGTGCCCTCGCGCAGGCTGCCCGGCACCCAGACACGCTCGCCGACGCCGTAGCCCTCCGCCCGGGCCACCCACCCGTGACGGTCGACGACGACGAAACGGCCCGACCCGGCATACGGCTCGCTGGCGCGGGCGACTCGGCGCAGGTCGCGCTCGTGCTGGCCGGCGAGCGTGTCGACGGCCTCACGGACGGCCATGGTCACGAGCATGAGGGTGTGCGGGTGGGCGGTGCGGAAGGCCCCGCTCAGCGTGACGACGCCGAGCGGCGTCCGCGCCCGGCGGTCGAGGATGGGGGCGCTCGTGCACACCCACGCGTGCTGGTCCTCTCGCGCGTGCTCGGGGCCGAAGATCTGGACGGGGCGGCGTTCCTCCATCGCGGTGCCGAGCGAGTTGGTGCCGACGTCGCCCTCGCGCCAGCGGGCGCCCTCGACGAAGCCGAGGCCGTCGCTGCGCCGGCGGATCGGCGACGGGCCGAACATCCACAGCGGGTAGCCCTCGTCGTCGCTGATGACGAGCTCGTTGCCGGCCTCGTGGGCGAGGGGGAGGAGCCGGTCCTTGAGGACGGGCACGACGGAGGAGAGCAGGCGCGAGCGCTCGCGGCGGGCGAGCAGCGCGTGGTCGGAGATCGGCGTCGAGATCTTGTCGCCCTCGGGCGTCTGCCGCAGCCACGAGCGGGCGACGACGCCCCGGGCGCCGGCGGGCACCTCGTGGGTGTGCGCCCACGCCCGGTGCAGGCGCAGCAGGTCCCGGGCCTTGGCTGCGGGGTCCTCGAACGCAGTCAGGGCCGCTTCGAGTCCGGAGGCTGTGGACATGCGCACCTTTGCGACGGGTGGCCCCGCGCGAGGTCGTACGCGTGGGGTCACGGCTCCTCGTGATCGTGACACGCGGGCGGCCGGTTGGGTAGGGCGCGTTCAGCCCCGGTCGGCGTCAGTCAGCGCCCGAGGAGACGACGCCACCAGGACGGGCGCGTCTCGGAGGCAGCGGCACGAGCCGCGGCAGCCTTGGCCTCCCGGGCTGCGCGCTGCTGCTCCTCGAGCGCGGCGCGCAGCGGCCGCCAGCGCCCGACCATCTCATCGACGTCGAGGGTCTTGGCGATGAGCGGCGGCAGGTTGCCGACCGCGGGTCGCAGCCGGTCGGCGAGGACGCGCTTGTTGTAGTCCTCGATGACCTCGCGGACCTGCGCCTCGGTGCGGACGTCGACGAGCGACTCCGGATAGCCCGCGGCCTCCTTGCGCAGCCCCAGCGCCCCCGGCAGGGCACCCCCGAGGTCGAGGTTCTCGCGGGCCGCGAAGCGCTTGACCCACCAGTCGGGATCGCCCGAGTCGCTGAGGTCGAGGGGTTTGCCGGCACCCGGCAGGTTGTCGAACTCCCCACGCTCCTGCGCCTCGCGGATCTGCTTGTCCACGGGGCTCTCCCAGTACGGCTGGCCCGTCATGCGATCCACGCTAACCGACGCCGGACGGCTCTCGTGGCCTCAGCCCGGCTGGACGCTCGGGCGCACGAGCACGGCGAGGGCCTCACCGTCGCCGAGCTCGAGGCGGTCGCCCGTGACGACGAAGGCCTGGGGTGCGTCGAGGAGGGCGAGCAGCCGCTGCTCCTGCTCCATCGCCTCGGGCGGGCCGGCCATGCGGGTCGTCGCGGCGTCGACCACGGTGAGCAGTCCCTCGGCGACCTCATAGCGCCCCATCACCCGGTTGACGCCGGTGGTGCCGGTGAGCCGGCCGTCGTCGCCGAACGCCAGCTCGGGCTTCGGGTCGGACAGGACGCCGCCGCCGAGCTCCTGGACCACCCACGACGTGCCGACGATCGCGTTGTCTGCCATGCGCCCCACGTTAACGGGATGCGCCCTGGGGGTGGGTCGGGTCGGTCGGAGACGAGTCAGCGTCCACGACGACAGGGGAGACCGTGCTCGGACTCGTGGCATGCCGCTGACGAGTCGGAGGACGGCACGCACGAGGAGCTGATGGCCGCCGGGGCGCCTATACCGAGCTCTTCGAACTGCGGGCGCGGTCGTGTCGCTGAGGCGTGTGCTTTGGCGAGAACGTCTGCGCTGCAAGGGAATTGGTGTGGACAACTCTTGTTCGGTCACTCGAACACCAGTTCTGCATATCTGCTTGGGTGAAGTAGGATCTGTGGATGACCGCGAATCCGGTTCGGGGAGTGGACTACCCGTCCACCTACCAGCAGCTGCTGGAGTGGTTCCCGGACAACCAGTCCTGCCTGGACTACCTGGCCGGACTGCGCTGGCCCGACGGGTTCGTGTGCCCGAAGTGCGAAGCCACTGAGTTCTGGCGCACCGGTGCCGGGCTGTGGATGTGCCGGGCCTGCGGGCG